>CBHXZU010000014.1:0-23312 GCA_966125105.1 uncultured Prosthecobacter sp. | reverse complement strand
GCATCGGACCTCGGTGCCGCCATGCCCGGCAAAACCTACCATTTCCGCGCGCATGCAAACGCTCCCGCCCTCCTGGCGAATGCCGGTATCGACGCCGTCACGCTCGCAAACAATCATAGCCACGACTTCGGGGACGAAGCATTCGCTGACGCGCTCAGTCGATTACACGCGGATAAACTTGCCTGCGCCTACGGAACCGCGTCCCCCATTCCCTTCACGGTCCGCGGGCAAAAGTTCGCCGCATTCGCATTCGAGGATCGCGTTCCCGACGAGATGCTCGCCGCCATTACCAAAGCCGCCCGAGACGCCAACGTCATCGTCCTCCCGCATTGGGGAACCGAGCACGCCACTCAACCCAATCACGAGCAAACCGCAGTAGCCGACCAGCTCATCGCCGCCGGCGCGCGCATGATCATTGGCAGCGGTCCGCACACCCGCCAGCCCGTCGAGTTCCGCGACGGGGCGCTCGTCGCCTGGTCCCTCGGAAACCTGGTTTTCGACGGTCCCGGCCCCGACGCTCAGTGGTCACGAGGCACCGTCCTCGAAATCACGCTCACGCCCGACGGCCGGATCATCCGTGCCAAATCAAACACCGTCAGGATCTCGGATGAAGGAGCGCCGAGTCCGGAGAATGCAGAGTGATCGCGGCAAGCGTGCTCGCCACGTTTCTCCACGCGCGAGCGATTTCACCCGCACAGAAATCAATGTCTGCGCGAATCTGCGCAATCTGCGGTTAAAACTGCCGCGGCTAGCTCGCCGGCAACATCCCGCTCTTCCGCGCGTAATTGAATACCCCACCCGCTTCGATCACCGGACGCACCTCTCCAAGCGGCTTCAACTGGTACGTCTTGCCGTTCACCGTCAGCGTGTCGTTGTCGAAATCGAGCGTCGCGACGTCCCCCGTCTTCAGGATGTCGCACAGGCGATCGTTCGAGTCGTACGGGAAGAGCTCACCCGTCGCCACGCAGTTGCGGAAGAAAATGCGCGCGAACGTCTCGGCGATCACCACTTCGCAGCCCGCCGCACCCATCGCGATCGGGGCGTGCTCGCGCGAGCTGCCGCAGCCGAAGTTTTTCCCACCGATCACGATCTTGTAGTCCGTCTTCGTGGTGCCTTCCTTCACGAACTTCACCGGATACTGGTCGTCCGGCAGGCCGATGAGCGCGTAGCTGCCGAGCTTCTCGTATTCGTCGGGCTTCGTGGGCACCAGCGTCAGGTACTGGGCCGGGATGATCTGGTCCGTATCGATGTTATCACGGACGACGAAAACCGGGCTGGTGATGGTATTTGCCATAAATCGAGAACGACAAACAAAGCGCAGCCCCGCCTCTTGGGAAACGGAAATTTATCGATCCGCCGAATCCGTCCGCACCACGAGCGGCTTCACAGGCTGCCCGTCGGACCAATTCCCCATCCCCGGCTCCACCCGCAGCGGCAGCTTTTTAAACGCAGATTCGCACGCCACATCGAACAGCCGCCACCATCCGAACCAATCGAGCGCGTCTGCCAAGTCCAGATCCGCCGCCATGGGCGATAGATGCCCGGCGCGCAGGCGCGGCTCCCCATGCAAGTCGGTCTGCACCTTCACGTAAGCGCGTTCCTTGAGGCCGGAAGTCTCGCGCCAGACACGCCGCGCGCTTTCCTCCCCGACAATCGTGTCCTTGTCCCCCACCGCCACGATCAGCCGCAGATCGGGAGGCAATTTCTCGCGCGCCGGCAACGACAGCACGTTCACCCCGTTCTTCGGCCCCTGCCCAGGCTGCACGATCACTGCCGCCCGCGGCACAGGCAGTTCCTCTTCCGCCGCAGCCGCCGTGTAGCGCATCGCCAGCACGGCTCCCGCCGAATGCCCCACCGTGGCCACGCGCTCGAGGTCGATCTGCGTCCGTGACGGACCCTTGAGCACCGCCGCTGCGTCCCGAACCGCGTCGACCGTGTTCGTGTGAAAATCCGCCGGCCGAGTAAGTAAGGATTCCTGGTAGCGCGGGTAAACGACGACATTCCCGCGGCGGACGAGATGCTCGATCCACCCTCGATACCCGTGGGGATCCATCACGCTAAAGCCATGGAGAAAAATGATCAGCGGCGCCTTTTCGACCGCCGGTTCCTGGGGCTCGAAAATCCAATACTCCTTGCCGCCAGCCCCATGCACCGACTCACGCATCGTCGCGTGCGCATACTTGGCACCACCCGGCCCATCCACTGGTTGTGCGGGCGGACTCGGCGGTTCGCAAATGCCGGCAATCGTCATGCCAAAGAATACCAGGAGGACACGGTGCATCGAGAACTTGTGACTCCACAACCCACGCTCCGCAACTCCCAGCGAATGAGCCCGGCTGTGTCTCCCTGAAGCACGGCTGTGTCTCCCTGAAGCCCGGCTGTGTCTCCCTGAAGCCCGGCTGTGTCTCCCTCAAGCCCGGCTGTGTCTCCCTAAAGTTCGGCTGTGTCTCCCTAAAGTTCGGCTGTGTCTCCCTAAAGCTCGGCTGTGTCTCCCTCAAGCTCGGCTGAATCTCCCTGAAGCTCGGCTGCGTCTCCCTGAAGCACGGCTGTACTTCCCTGAGGCACGGCTGAACCTCCCCGAGCCACCTCAAGATTACTAAAGCCCCAGCGACGATGCTTGCCCCGCGCCCAGCCACCCTCTTTTATCCCGCCCCATGTTCAAACGTTCGCCAGGGAGTCCCATTTCCGTCGTGACCGGCGCCGCCGGCTTCCTCGGATCTCATCTTTCGGACCGCCTCCTGGCGGAAGGGCACCGCGTGGTCGGCATCGACAACCTCATCACCGGCAACCTCGCGAACATCGAACACCTCGGCGCCAATGAAAACTTCACCTTCATCAAGCACGACGTCTCTCAATTCATCGTGCTGGAAGGGGACGCCGACTACGTTTTCCACTTCGCCTCTCCGGCCTCGCCGATTGATTACCTCGAGTTCCCCATCCAGACGCTGAAAGTCGGCTCGCTCGGCACGCACAACACCCTCGGCCTCGCGAAGGCCAAAGGCGCCCGCTACCTCATCGCCAGCACCAGCGAATGCTACGGCGATCCCCTCGAGCACCCTCAGCGCGAGAGCTATTGGGGCAACGTGAACCCCGTCGGCCCGCGCGGCTGCTACGACGAGGCGAAGCGTTTCGCCGAAGCGATGACGATGGCCTACCATCGCACGCACGGCGTCGACACCAAGATCGTCCGTATCTTCAATACCTACGGTCCGCGCATGCGCCTGCGCGACGGACGTGTAGTGCCCGCCTTCATCGGCCAGGCCCTCACCGGCAAGCCCATCACCGTTTTCGGCGACGGCTCACAAACGCGCTCCTTCTGCTACTGCTCCGATCTCATCGATGGCATCTACAAGCTCTCGCAGTCCAATTTCCACGAGCCCGTAAACATCGGAAACCCGCGGGAAATGACCATCAAGGAGTTTGCCGAGCAGACGCTCAAGTTCACCGAGTCAAACTCCTCGATCATCTACAAGCCGCTGCCGGTCGATGATCCGAAGGTGCGCCAGCCTGATATCACGCGCGCCAAGCAACTCCTCGGCTGGGAACCAAAAGTCCCCTTCGAGGAAGGCATCGTAAAAACGATCGAGTTCTTCCGCGGCCGAGTCGCCGCCGGAGACGTCGTGGCGTAAACGTCCGTCCGCACCCGCGACCGGTCGAGCGCACACACATCCGTGCCAACGCGGAAACGGCCCGGGGCCGCCAGGCGCCGCCCCACTGCCGTGAAGGAAGCGGTCGGGTTATAAAGTCGGTCATCTGAGACCCCGAAGAGCCGTGCCGGCTGATTATTTGTCGTGCAAAAACCGCAATCAATCAGCGCCGCTGTTCGCGATAGGATTCGAAAAGCCTGTCATCCCGATGGAGCCTAAGCGACTGAGGGACCCCGAGCCACGCGCGGGGATCCCATCGCCGGGAGTTGGCTTCAACCTGAACCACTTCCGAGAACTGTTCTTTAGTATGGAGCTTCAAGCGACTGAAGGACCCCGCACCACTCGCGAGAGAGGCATTAATTTCAAGGTCTCCCTGGGTAACACGCCATTGGAAGTGGCCCGGGGTCCTTCACTGCGCAGCTCGTTCCGCTGACTTCGTTCAGGATGACTCTCTTTAGCACCTCTCGACCCTCGCTTAACTAAATGGCAGTGGGGCCGCGCTTGGCCGTCCCGGAAGGCATCGCCCCATTTCCGCCACAGCTTAATTCATAAGCCCGCCCTCACCAGCGCGCACAACAATTTCCGCGCTCTATTCAGCAATGCGAGCGTAGCTCCCAGCCACGCAGGCTTTAACTTGGACACGCCGCCAGGAAACCGGCGACGAACAATCCAAAAAACCAAAAAATGAAAACGATCAAAGCAACACTCGCGATGGTGTTTACCGCGCTCACGCTCACCGCCTTTGCGGCGGGTCCGGAGTGGCCGCCAGCCCCCTGGACTCGCATCGCCAACAAGAAACAGGCTGAAGACTGCTGCGCCGAAGGCGGCAAAGTCGCCATCACGTGCAAGGACTGCAAAGCCATGACGGAGACGAACGATGCGAAGAAAGCCGCGGCGTTCTTCGACAAGAATGCCACGCACGAATGTGCCGGCTGCAAAGGAAAAGTCACCTTGCGGCAGGTCGGCGCCGGCAAAGGCCCGACGGAAATCAAATACACCCACGACTGCAGCAAGTGCGGCCCAGGCACCGCCTTTACCTGCGCGACGCACGTGAAAGGCGCGAAATAAAGGTAGTCAGTTCTCAAACTGATTGCAAAGAGCCCGCAGAATCGGCGCGACTTCCAGTTTGCCCTCCATGCAGAACGGATGGGTATTGGGGAGCGCGGGCGCCTCGCCCGTTGTGGCCGACGCCCCGCCAGGCACACGTCCGCTTCGCTTTGGAGAATCGTCCCTGTGCTCGAGAGCGGGATTTCGTGGAGACTTGTCTTGGTTGGCGCCCCGCGTCGGGAGGAACGGCGCAGACTGCCCGGCGGGGCGCCGGCCACAACCGGGCCGATACCCTCCCGCGACTCTTGATTCCGGCTTCAGCGGATCGGAGTTTGTAGTGGGACAAGGCCGCCCGCGCGGGCGGTTTTTTTCGTCTGGCGAACGTCGGGACACCTGGGCCACGAACAATTCGCTATCCGAATCCGCGAACATCCCTCAACGTGGCGCCATGCGTCACGATCCTTCCCGCCGACACTTCCTTCGGTCGGCCGCGCTGCTCGGAGGAGGCATCCTTGCTGGCAGCTCGATCCCTTCCCGCGCCGAAGACACCGTCACCCTCCCCTTCGCGAATGGCGACCGTCGCCTCGTCGCCTTCCCGCAAAAGCGCCCGCTCATCCTGCTCACCTCGCGCCCGCCGCAGCTCGAGACTCCTTTCTCCGTTTTCAATGAAGGCACGATCACGCCAAACGACGCCTTCTTCGTCCGCTATCATCTCTCAAACATTCCCACTGCAATCGATCCCGAGACTTTCCGGCTCAGCATCAGCGGGAAAGTGAAGAATGCGCTCAAGCTCTCTCTCGCCGATCTGAAGAGCCAGTTCGAGAACGTCGAAGTCGTCGCCGTAAACCAATGCTCGGGCAACAGCCGCGGGTTTTCCCAGCCGCGGGTCGGGGGCGGACAACTCGCCCACGGCGCCATGGGCAATGCCCGGTGGAAAGGCGTCCGGCTCAAAGATGTCCTGGAAAAAGCCGGCCTCGAAGCCGGAGCCAAAAATATAGTGTGTGACGGGCTCGATGCGCCGCCACTTCCGCAGACGCCGGACTTCGTTAAAACGCTCGATGTCGATCACGCCCTCGACGGCGAAGTTCTGATCGCGTTTGAAATGAACGGCGCGCCGCTGCCGATGCTGAATGGCTTCCCGCTTCGCCTGGTGGTGCCCGGCTATTTCGGGACGTATTGGATCAAGCACCTGCACCAGATCACCGTCACGGACGAGGCCTACACCGGCTTCTTCATGAGCGCGAGCTACCGCATCCCGGCTACGCCGAGCGGTTGCATCGAACCCGGCACGACGCCGAAGAGCACGGTGCCGATCACGCGGTTCAAGATCCGCTCCTTCATCACGAGCGTCGTGGATGGCGCAAAAGTCGCCGCGAATCGGGAGACCACCCTGCGCGGCATCGCCTTCGACTCCGGCCAGGGCATCACGGAAGTGCTTGTCTCGACAGACGGAGGCCAAAGCTGGCAAGCCGCGCAACTGGGGAAGGATCTCGGAAAATACTCCTTTCGCGAATGGACCTTCCCGTGGACGCCGACCAAAGCCGGCGTCGCGGAGTTGAAATGCCGCGCGCTCAACCGGATCGGCGAAACGCAGCCGCTCGAGCCGCTGTGGAATCCCGCCGGTTACCTCCGGAACGTCGTCGAAACCGTGAAAGTAAACGTCGCCTGAACCATGAAATTCCTCCTCTTCCTCGCGACCCTCGCCACCGCCGCGCATGCCGGCGAAGTAACCATCACGCTCCCGCCCGAGACCGCCGCATTCAAGCCGGGCAAAGGCGCCGAGTTGGCGAACGCGCACTGCGTCATGTGCCACTCGGCCGACTACGTTTCCATGCAGCCGCCGATGGCGCGGAAGTTCTGGGAAGCGACGCTCAAAAAAATGAAAGAGAAGTTCGCCGCCCCCACGCCCGACGACGCCCTCCCCGCCCTCGCCGATTATCTCACCACCGCCTACGGCGTGCCGGATAAGAAGCCGTAGGCCTGCGCAGACTCTCGCCCGCCGGAGTATCCGCCGAGCTTCGCAAACACGCTTGTGAAGCCCCAATCTGATTCAGCAGAGGCTCCAGCTACTCACTGACCGCCGCCGACCCCACCGTCGCCGGCGCTCCGCCTTTCGTCTGCGTCCAGAAAACGCGGAATCCTTTTACCGTCGCCACCACGCGCGGATTCGAAGCGCGGCCACCCGGCTTCGAAAGGATGGTGGGCGACGACCATGCCAGGCCGTTGTCATTCGAAATGCTACAGAGGATTTCTGACACCCCATCCCGAGCTTCATCCCAAACGATCGCGACGCGTTTATCCGCGCGCGCTGCGAGATCGGGATGCGACGCGCCCGCGCCCCCGCAGCGTTGCGGAGGCGACCATTGCTCTCCGCCATTCGCCGAAGACAGCAGGTAAACTCCAGCTCCATCATTCATCCCCGTCCAGACAAGTGAATGCATCACCGAGCTCTGCCCCGGGCTGAACACCAGGCCGCCACCCACGTGCGGACAGCCTTGAAATTCCCATTTAAACCGCCCGACCGGCGCCGCAGGTTTCCAAGTCCGCCCTCCATCCTTCGAGAGCGCAAAGCCCATATCCCGAGGTCCGCCATCGCGGAACAGGATCGCCACTTCCCCGCTTGAGCCAAGCGCCAGCGTATTCAAGCAGCACTCACAAGAGGCGCTCTTCACCGTGACGTTCTTCGACCAGGTCAGACCGCCGTCCGTTGATCGCGCATACCGCACCCCCTGGCGCCCATCGCGACTGTCGAGCCATGTGGCATGGAAGACTCCATCGCCGCCCGCCGCGAGATCCATGAATCCGTGGCCTTCCGTGGATCCATCATCGGCCGGGTTCGCGCCAGCCTTCCACGTCTTTCCCGCATCGCTGGAAACCGCGATCACGATTGGCCCCGAGCCCCACTTGTCCGTGCCCGCCTGCGTCCACGCCGCCACCAGCTTCTCGCCCGCGCTCGCCACCTGCGCATCCATCCCGCGCCGCAAACCGTAGGGAGCAGGCAATCCACGATCCACCTGCACCGGCTCAGTCCACGTCGCTCCACCATCGAGCGAGCGCGAATGCATCAGCTTGGAACCAGCGCCATCGGGCAGCGATTCGCCCGTGAGGCGATCAATCGCCGCCCCGCTCGGATAAACATCGAGCGACTGCACTCCATTGCCCGGCGCCTGCCCATGTTCAGCGGCTTGCGCAATCGGCCCGCCTAAAACGAGCGCAGCTATAGCGATCAGAGGACGGATGTGCATAAGCGAGAGAATAACGGTAGCGCCAACCTGCGCGCCGTCCCCGCTTCGATGCAGCAAGCTCTTTTGACCTTCGAGCAAAATAGCACACCCGGCCGATCGGGCAGGAAATCGCCGCAACGACGCGACGAACGCGACGATGGGAAAAGCACGATGAATCAGCGGGCGGCCATCTTCCCCGTGTGAGCAACGAGCGGACAACAATTTACCCGGCTGCATTTTCTGCACGTCGCGTCCGTCCCGTCGCCGCGGTAAATCCCACGGGGTTCCCACAGCTATCGCGACGAGGACCCGCTGAGCACCGCGTCCGCCGACCGCCGGCCCGCGCCGACAATGAGCAGAAAGATCAAGCCGAGGAGCATGCATAGATCCGTGCGCGCTTCATGGATCATTGGCCAAAAGCCGTAGCGCGGGAGCTTCTGCAGCGAAAAGCCCCACACTTCGTGCCCCAGCAAGATCGGCACCTTGGTGGAAACCATCGCGACGCAGATATCGATGACCAGCGGAATGGCCGCCAACCGAGTGAGCAACCCAAGGAGGAGCAGGCCACCACAGAGCACTTCGACCGCGCCAACAAATGGCCCCATCACTTCCGGCGACGGAATCCCGATCTTGGCAAAGCGCCCCGCCGCGAGCTCTGCAGGATAGAGAAACTTCTGAATGCCTTCGGCCAGGAAAACTCCGCCCACCATCAGGCGAATGAGGATGGTCGCAGCCGGAGCGTGGGTTTGGAGCGTGGATCGCATGGCTGGTGATCGGAATCAGTTTAACCGTCCTTTCCCCCCAGCTCTTCATTTTTCCGCTCCGCGCGCCTCCCGACGATAAACAAAGGCAATGCCAGCAAATGCGCGGTCACGGAGAACGCGATCACCGCTGTCAACGAATGGCTGTAGAGCAGTCCCGTCGTCGTGCTGCCCGCCAGCCAGCCTACTCCGTAGCCCGTGTAGAAAAGGCCAAATGCCAGGCTCCGGTTTCCCTCCGGCAGAAGACCCGCAACGATGGCTTTGAGCAGCGTGTCCTGCGTCGCGTAGCCGATGCCCCACAAGATGAGACCCGCCAGCGCCGCCCAAAAGCCGCCGAGGAAAACCAACGGGGAAAACAGCGAGGAAAGGAAAACCGCTCCGAGCACCACGGGCAGACCCACCCGGTCGAAGAGCCGGCCGAAACCGAGGCTCGCGAGCGCTCCGATGCCGGACGAGATCGCGAGAAAGATCGGAATCCAGTGACCCGTCACCACGCCCGTCTTCGCAAGGTGAAACGAGACAAGCTCAAAGCTCATGAGACCCGCGGCAAGGCACGCCCCAGCCACCATGTAGAGCCAATAAGCGCGTGTGAATCCCTTGATCGGCGCAGTTCGCCCCGAATCAAAATCGGCCGGACGCGGAAACGCGCGCCACGCAAATGTCAACGCCACGAGGGCGAGCCCCGTCGTGACGACCAACACCGCATACCCTGCGCGGAAGTTTTCGCCGCCTTTAAAGAAAAGCACGAGCGCGATGAGGAGCGGTCCCAGCGCGGATCCAGTTTCATCGAGCGCCGTGTTCAAGCCGTACACCCAACCCTTTCCCAAGTGACCGGTCGTGTAGGAAAGCATCGCTTCCACCGTTGGCTTTCGAATTGCCCGCCCCACGCGCTCCGCAATCACCAGCGCCGCCGCGACCGGCCAATTTCCCGCCAGCGCGAGCGCAGGCACCGCAAACAAATTGATGATGTAGCCAATGAACGTCAGGAGCCAAAGACTCCCGGTCTTGTCGCTGAGGTATCCCGCCGGGAGCCGAATCGCGTAACCAAGGAACTCGCCGATCCCCGCCACAATACCGATCGCCGCCGCGCTCGCGCCCAGTCCGCCCAGGAACGGCCCATTTATCGCCGCCCCGCCCTCATAGGTCATGTCCGCGAAGAGATTGACGATCCCCATCGTGAACACGAAGGCGAACGGCGAGGCCCCAAAACCGCTCGAGCGCCCGCTCATGGGCGAACCTCCGCTGTTGGCCGGCGCGAAGCCAGGTTCATCAGAACGTGCTGGCAGTCGCGGCCACTCACATCCCGCGCGCTCCGTTGCCGGCGGCAGAGTGTGGACATCGTATAACCTTATCCATTCGCCGCTCGCTCTCTCCCCGGCGGGCAAAATTGCCCGTTTTTACCGCGGGAATGGCGTTCTGCGTCGGAAAAACCCGCGCGCTGCTGAAAATTGGAAGGGCGAAACTCGCCGACTCGCGCTGTTCACACCCGCACGCGGCAGTTCTGCGATTGATGGCGGCCTTGACACCGCCCCCTCCCACGGGAGCACAACGAGCCGCGCTCGAATCGCCTCACCCTCGATGTCACCGCTGAATACTGTCCTACGCCGGCCGCTAACCGTGATCATTTTGATCATCGCACTGGCTCTCGGCGCTGGCGTGGCGATTCAACGCATGACGCGGGATGTTTTCCCGCCGCTCGGGATCCCGACAATCTACGTGGCGCAGCCTTATGGCGGGATGGACCCTGCGCAAATGGAAGGGTGGCTCACGTTCTATTACGAGTATCACTTCCTCTACATCACGGGCATCGAGCACGTGGAATCGAAGAGCATCCAGGGCGCGTCGATCATGAAGCTCCAGTTCCACCCCGGGACTGACATGTCGGCGGCGATGTCGGAGACGGTGGCTTACGTGAACCGCGCGCGGGCATTCATGCCGCCGGGCACGCCAGGGCCCTTTGTCACGCGCTTTGACGCCGGCAGCGTGCCAGTGGGGAACCTCGTCTTTTCCACGGACAATCCCGCGCGCACCGTCGGCCAGATGCAGGACGCGGCGCTCAACCAGGTGCGCCCGCTTTTCGCCACGTTGCCCGGCGTCTCCGCTCCCCCGCCTTTCGGCGGCAGCGCCCGCACGATTTTGATCAACGTGAAGCCGGATCGCATGAGGGCCTACTCCCTCTCGCCCGACGAAATCGTCCAGGCGATGACGCAGGCAAACGTCATCAGCCCCTCCGGCAACATGCAGCTCGGCGACAAATACCCGATCGTGCCGACGAATGCGGTGGTGAAAAACATCCAGGACCTCGCCGCCGTGCCGCTCCGCAGCACGCCGCAAGGCGCCGTCTACGTCCGTGACGTCGCCACGGTCGAGGATGCCTCGGACATCGTGACCAGCTATGCGCTCGTGAACGGGCGCCGCACCGTCTACATTCCGGTCACGAAACGCGCCGACGCCTCCACGCTTTCGGTGGTGAAACTGGTGAAGGAGAACCTGCCGACCTTCCAGGCGGCCGTGCCCGACGACGTGCGCGTGAGCTACGAGTTTGACCAATCGCCGATCGTCACGCGCGCCATCAATGATCTCGTGAAGGAGGGCGCTCTCGGCGCCGTGCTCACCGGCATCATGGTGCTGCTTTTCCTCCGGGACTTCCGCAGCGTGATCATTGTGGTGGTGAATATCCCGCTGTCCTTGCTCGCGGCGGTCTTCGCGATGTGGCTCACCGGCCAGAGCATCAATTTGATGACCCTCGGCGGCTTGGCGCTCGCCGTCGGCATCCTCGTGGATGAAGCCACCGTCGCCGTGGAAAACATCCACACGCACATGGCGCGTGGCCGCAGCGCCGCGTGGTCCGCCTACGACGCGATCCGCGAGACTGCGCTGCCGCGCCTGCTCGCCATGCTGTGCGTCATCGCCGTCTTCATCCCCGCGTTTTTCATGCAAGGCGCCGCGCGCGCGCTTTTCGTCCCGCTTTCCCTCGCCGTCGCGTTCTCGATGGTGGCGAGCTACTTCCTCTCCAGCACCCTGGTGCCAATCCTCACGATCTGGCTGCTGCGCGGGAAGACGCTGGCGCATGGCGCGGAGGAGATGGGTTTCCTGAAACGCCTCTACATCGGCTTCCTCCGCCCGGTTATCGCAAGCCGCTGGCTCATCGTGCCGCTCTACCTCGCCGGCTGCGGCGCAATCATCTGGCTGATCGGTTCGCGTCTCGGCACGGAGATTTTTCCCACGGTCGATTCCGGCCAATTCGCGCTTCGCCTGCGCGCGCCGGCGGGAACGAAGGTCGAAAATACCGAGGCGATCGCGAAGCAAGTGCTGGAGATCGTCGGGCGCGAATCCAACAGCAATGTCGCCCTCAGCATGGGACTGGTCGGCGTCCATGCGGCGAATTATCCGGTCAATCTGATCTACCTCTGGAATGGCGGCCCCGAGGAAGCGCACCTCTCTTTCCAGCTAAAAGAAGGATCGGGCGTGGCCGTCGCCGACCTGAAAGAACGCCTTCGAGCCACCTTTGCCCGCGAGCTTCCCAATGTCCGCTTCTCTTTTGAGCCGAGCGACCTTGTCAGCCGCGTAATGAGCTTCGGCGCGCCGACTCCCGTGGAGGTCGCCGTGAGCGGGCCGGATCTCGCGGTGAATCGCGAGCATGCGCAGAAGATTTACGAGCGGCTTAAAAAGGTTCCGACCCTGCGTGACGTGCATATCGCGCAGGAGCTCGATTTTCCCACTGTCGACGTCGCCATCAATCGCGAGCGCGCCGGGTTGCTCGGCATCCGCATGGCCGACGCTGCCCGCTCGCTCGTCGCCGCGACCACGTCGAGCCGCTTCACGGTGCCGAATTATTGGGCCGATGCGAAATCCGGTGTCAGCTACAGCCTGCAGGTGCAAATTCCGCAGACGCTCACGCAATCGATCGAGGACGTGAAGAACGTGCCAGTCAGCACGCGCGAAGGGCGCAGTACCTTGCTGCGAAACTTTGCGAGCATTTCGCCCGGGACCGCAGTCGGGCAGTACGAGCGCTACAACATGGCGCGCGTGGTTTCCGTCACTGCCAATCTGCACGGCGCCGCCCTCGGTGAGGTCGCCCGCGAAGTGCAGGCCGTCATGCGCGAAATCGGCGCGCCTCCCCCGAAGACGAAGGTGGATCTGCGCGGACAGATTGTCCCTCTTTCCGATTTGCTGAATGGTTTGGGCAACGGCCTGATCCTGGCGGTCGTCGCAATCTTCCTGATGCTCGCGGCAAACTTCCAATCCATCGCGCTCGCGCTGGTGGCGATCTCCACCGCCCCGGCCGTCATCGCTGGCGTCGTTGTGGCGCTTTGGATTACGGGCACCACGCTCAATATTCAGTCCTTCATGGGCTCGATCATGGCCATTGGCGTCGCCGTCGCGAATGCGATCCTTCTCGTCACCTTCGCCGAGCGCAGTCGGCTCGAGCACGGCAAGGCGCGCGACGCGGCGCTGGAAGGCGCCCGCAGCCGCTTGCGAGCCATCCTGATGACCAGCTGCGCGATGATCGCGGGCATGATCCCGATGGCGCTCGGCCTCGGCGATGCCGGCCAGCAATCCGCTCCGCTCGGGCGCGCCGTCATCGGCGGCCTCGCTGCGGCGACGATCGCCACGCTCTTCGTCCTGCCCGCCGTTTTCGTTCTTTTCCGCGCTCGCTCGAATACACGATCGCGTTCGCTCGACCCCACCGATTCCGCGAGCGCCCATTTCACGCCGACCGACCAGCAACCGTCGCACCCATGAAGCTGCCACCGTTCTCCGCCGCATTTCTCTTTATCGCGGCCACTCTTTCCCACGCTGCCGACCCGCCGACATTCTCCGTCGCGCAGCCCACTGCCGGCGAAATTGTTCGTTACGTGACGTTGCCCGGCAACATCCGCGCCAATCAGCAGGTCACGCTATACGCGAAGGTTTCCGGTTATTTGAAATCGCTGTCCGTGGATCGGGGCGACACGGTGAAGGCCGACCAACCACTCGGGGAAATTGAAATGCCCGAGCTCGCGTCGGACCTCGCGAAATATGAAGCCGAAGTGAAGGTCGCGGAGATCGAGAACCAGCGCATTACCAACGCGGCCAAGCGCGCCCCCGATTTGGTCACGCCGCAGGCTGTGAGCGAGGCGGAAGGCAAACTGAAGGTCGCCCGCGCCCGGCTCGATCAAATCGAGACGATGCTCAAATATAGTCGCATCCAGGCGCCCTTCAGCGGCGTGGTCACGCAGCGCTTCGTCGATCCCGGCGCGTTCATTCCGGTGCCTTCCAGCGGCTCTGCCCAAACCGCCGCGATCGTGACCATCGCGGATTTCGCGACCGTCCGCGTGCAAGTTTCCGTGCCCGAGGTCGAGGCCGCCCTCGTCGATCGCGGCGAGCCGGTGAAGTTCACCGTCGAAGGACTCAACGGCAAAACATTCGACGCAAAGGTAAGCCGCATCGGCTATGCCCTCGATGAATTGACCCGCACCATGCTCGTCGAAGCCGACTTCCCCAATGCCGACCTGACGTTGCGCCCAGGCATGTATGCGCTGGTCAAAGTGGGCGTGGAGAAGAAGACCAACGCTCTGCTCGTGCCGGCCGAGGCGATCGTGATGGAGAAGCTGAATGCGTTCGTCTTCACGGCCGTCGACGGCAAGGCGAAGAAGACGGCCGTAAAGCTGGGATTCAACGACGGCGCCAAAGCCGAAATCGCCAGCGGCGTGACCGCAGCCGACCGTGTTTTGCTGGTTGGCAAGACGCCCGTGGCCGATGGCCAGCCGATCAAGATCGCCCCATGAACGTCCGCCTTATTCTCGCCTGCGCCCTGCTCGGTTTGTCCTGCGCCTCCCCCGCTGGCGAGGAGGCGAAGCCGCGCCGGCGCGTGATGTCTCGCACAATTGACCTCGGCACCGCGCTCCGGCTCGCCGGGGCGGAGAATCTGGACGTGAAACTCGCTCAAGAACGGGTCGCGTTGGCGGAAGCGGAGCATCGCATTACGCAGCAGCAGTACTTCCCGTGGCTGACCGTCGGCGCCGGCTGGCGCGGTCACCAGGAAAACATCCAGGCCGTCGATGGCCAGATCCTGGACGTGGAGAAGACGGCGATCGATCTTGGCGCCGCCGTTCGCGCGCAGCTCGACATCGGGGAAACGTATTACCGCGATCTCGCGGCACGCCAGTTGGTTAAAGCCGCCGTGCACGCTGGAGAAGTCCAGCGCCAGGACGCCGTTCACGCAGCCGCGCTCGCCTACTTTGAGCTCGTCCGCCAGAGCGCTTACGTCGATGTGACCGCAGATGCCGTTCACATCACCGAGGATTATGGCTCGCAAGTTCGCCGGGCCGTGGAGGCAGGCATCGCGT
Source organism: uncultured Prosthecobacter sp. (assembly GCA_966125105.1). Lineage (GTDB taxonomy): Bacteria > Verrucomicrobiota > Verrucomicrobiia > Chthoniobacterales > Chthoniobacteraceae > SXWH01. Next base: position 8,301 of record CBHXZU010000014.1, on the reverse strand, counting down.
TCGCAGGGGATGCGTACCGCATCGAGACGCAGCTGGAGATCAACCGGCTCGCCCATCGCCAGGCTCTCGAAGCCGAGCGAATAGCCGCCGCAAGGCTCGCGCAAATCCTTCATCTCGATCCCGCGGTCGAATTACTCCCCTCTCAGACCACGCCCGTTCCGCTCGCGGTGATCCCTTCGTCCACCTCGCTGGACCGCGCGGTTGACCGCGCTCTGGCGAACCGTCCGGAACTCCGCATGAACGCCGCCCAGCGGGAAGCAGCCCGTCAGGCGCGCAACGGCGCAAAGTATGGGCCGTTGATTCCGTCGATTGGCGCGCAGTACTCTTATGGCGGCCTCGCTGGCGGACGCGGAAGCGAAGTCGGGAACTTCGACGAGAGCTCTGACTACGGCGTCGGGCTTTCCTGGCGGATCGGACCGGGAGGGTTGTTTGATCGCGGTCGCGTGGAGGCCAATGAATCGAAACTCCGGACCATCGAACTCGAAGCCGGAAAGATCCGCGACGAAATCGTTCGGCAGGTGGTGGAGAGTCACACGCGCATGCGCTCACTCAGTGACCAAATGAGCATGGCGCAACGCGCGCTGGCCGCAGCGCAGAAAACGCTCGATCTTTCGCGGGAACGGAAGGAGTTCGGCGTCGGGGCCGTGGCGGAAACCATCCAATCCGAGCAGGACTTGACCAGGGCACGCCGTGACTATCTCGGCGCCGTGGCGGAGTTCAACAAGGCCCAGTATTCGCTTCAGCGCGCCGTCGGCTCGTCGAAGGGGCTGTCCAAAAGCGAAGGGAAATAGTCTTCCCTCGCTGTCGGTGCGTGCCAGTGCTGGCGTGCGTCTGTTCGCGCAATTGTCACAATTGCCGCGGACATTCGTAACACTCCCGCATTAAACCCGCCATCAAGCGACCCCTCCCGGCTCGCTCACCACGCCGAAAAACATGTCAAATACCACCATCCTGACTGCCGCGATTTGCACCCTTTCCTTCGCAGCCAATTCCATTGCCGCTGAGCCGTCACACCAGAAACGCCCCATTTCGGAACCTCGTGAAACAGCTCCATTGCAAGGCGGGTCTGCGGCAAAAGGAGTAGTCGAGCAGGCGCCTGAAAAGAGCGCCTTCGATAAGCTTTGGGACCTCCCGACGATTTACCGCAACAAGGAATCGGATTGGTTGAACGAGATTCGTTTTGTCGGCCGTTTCCATCTCGATCAATACAACGTCGATTCCGACCTTGGCCATGACTCCGACTGGCTCGTCCGCCGTCTCCGTCTCGGCATCAAAGCGCAGCTCTTCCACGACCTGACGGCGCACGTTGAACTTGATTTCGACCCGCACAACGACAACCCGTTCTACCGTCGACTGACCGACGCTTACCTGTCGTATAAGTTCTGCGATGCCGCCCGCCTCACGGTTGGCAAACAGAGCGTGAAGTTCACGCTCGATGGTTCCACTTCTTCGAACGAACTGCTCACGATTGATCGCAATAACGTCGCGAACAACATGTGGTTCCCGACGGAATACATCCCGGGCATAAGCCTGAGCGGAACGATCAACCAATGGATGTACAACGTCGGGTTCTTCTCGGGCGGCAGCGATACGCCCGAGTTTGGCAACTTCGATGCAGGACAATTCGTTCTGGCCAGCTTTGGCTACGACTTCGGGAAAGCATTCGGAGTGAAGAAGGCACTACTCCGCGCCGATTACGTTTACAATCAGCGCGACCCGGAGAGCACGTTCACCCGCTCGTTTGAGAACATCGGCGCGCTGGTCTTTATCCTGGATAACAAGAAGTGGGGCTTCTCAACGGACTTCGTCGCGGCCAGCGGCTACGGCAAGCAGAGCGACGTATACGGCATCGACGTGATGCCTTGGTACAACATCACCGACCATCTCCAGGTCGTCGCCCGCTACACCTACATGAAGGGTGATGAGCCAAACAGCATCCGGTTCGCGCGCTACGAGAGTTTCCTGACCGGCGGACGCGGTGACGAATACAACGAACTCTACGCCGGGCTGAATTACTTCATCTACGGCCACAAGCTGAAGGTGCAAACGGGATTCGCCTACACGACGATGCACGACAGCGCGCATGACGGCGGCGCATACGCCGGCTGGAGCTGGACCACGGGGCTCCGAATGAGCTGGTAAGTCTGCAGCACGAACATCCGGTGTCTCTTTTGCGGTGGGGAGGAGTTGGTTCCAATTCGCAAGCGGCACGAATCGCGAGTTTTGGTGTCTCGTCGATTCGTGCCGCGTATTGCGTACCCGTTGGCGTGCTATCCACGCATAAGGCTGTCTCGGCAGTGTGACTGCCTTCCTCTTCACGCGTTATGAATTGTGGATCGAACCCTTGCGCTACGGCACTTCCGGCGCGTGCAGTTCCCACGAACCCGCGGTCGACGTGCCCAGGAAGAACCCGCGTCCGCGTGCCTCACCCTGCAGCAACACGCCTTCGAGCTTACGCGTCTTGCGCAACGACGAGTCGAAATACGAGCCCGTCATGGCACCCGTGGAGAGACTCACTGAGACCTTCACCTTCTCGATATTCGGGAAAGGCAGGACAAAGCGGTTCTGCGAAAGGGAGAGATCGGTCCCAAACGCGCCGTTCGGAATCGGCCCTGCGAGATCCAAATGATACGTCGCGGGGGCGATCACTTGTGCTCCGCGAGCCGGCGGAGTGTAACGACTGCCTTCAGCCGAGACCAACGCAGCCAATCCGGCCGGCCAGTACACGCCTTTCTTTTGCGTCGGTTTTTTCCAGGCCAGGTCACCGGAGATCGCCGTGCCCTGGATGGCCAGCGGTCCGCCGATGGATCCCGCATAGGGTGCCGCCGCGGCATACATTGGAGAGTAGAATGCAACCTGGTCGTCGCTCGTCAGGAATGCGCTTCCCTTGACCGCGCCCGAGTCAGGCATTTTGCCAGCCCAAGTAACCGAGCCGTTCTTCGCCACATTGAGCGTGAGATACCCCGGCGCCGTCAGGTCGACCGGCGCGCCGGCGCCGACCTCGAGCAGGAGCGTATATCGACCCATCGCCTGCGGCGGAACGTTGCGCAGCCGCACTGGTATTCTCGGAGCATCACCGTTGCCGATATAGGCTGGCGAGACCGCTTCATCCCGGACGGTGAAGTGGAGAAGGTCGGCTCCCGCATCGAATTCCAAGGCGACGATTAGCGGTGTGCCCTTGCCGCGCTTGATGGTGACGTTCTGGGCAGTGAGATTCGCATCGAGCGTGGCGCGGAAGGAATAACGTGCTCCCATGAACTCCAGCTTGCCGGTGATCTTGCCGCCTTTAGCGACTGTCGCCGTGATTCGTCCCGGGCGGGGATACGCATTGGCATCCGCCAAATCGGGACCCGCAAGCAGACCTTGGTAGGTGCCGACTTCCTCGAGCCAATTCACCTTCGTCAACGCGACCGCGGTCGAGGTGACGCTGTTGACGAGGCCGGTTACAACGACATCGTACGTTGCGCCGAAGTCCGATTCCACAGTCGCAGGGATCGTGAACGTGGCACTCGTGGCGCCGTCGATATTCTGCGTTCCCTTGCGCCACTGATACGTCAGCGGACCCGTGCCTTGTGCCTGAACGGTGAAGGCGGCTTTTCCACCCACGTTGGTAGCAACCGGCGTCGGCGCGCGCACGATCTGCACGGGGTCATTTACCGCGAGGACCGCCGCCGCCGTCGTGGCCGATCCGACCACGTTCGTGACGACGACACTGTAGCTTCCTTCATCGCTTTCGGCTGCCGATGCGATTTCGAAGCTGCTGCCATCCGCTCCCGAGATGGGCGCGTTGCCTTTCAGCCACTGGTAGGTGAACGGACCGGTGCCCGCGGCTTCAACCGTGAAGGTCACTGATGCTCCCGGATTCACCGTGGTGCCGATGGGCTCTTTGGTAAATGTGATCGGATTATTAACCGTCAGCGTTCCAGCATCGCTCGTGTAGCTGCCCACGACGTTCGTCACCACCACATCGTAAGATCCCTCGCTGCTTTCCGTCGCGTTGAACTCGAGGCTGGCGCCGTTGGCACCGTTGATGTTCTCACCGCCCTTGCGCCACTGGTAAGTGAAAGGTCCAGTACCCGAGACACCAGCAGTGAATGTCACCGGCGTTCCTGGATTCACCGTTTGGGTCAATGGGTGTCCCGTAAACGTTACGGGATCATTCACCGAGATGGTCGCCTTCGCGCTCGTCTGCGGCCCGACAACGTTGGACACGACCACGTCATACGCGCCTTCATCACTTTCCTGTCCGGCGAGCTGGAGCGTCGGGCCGTTCGCGCCGTCGAGATTCGCGCCACCCTTGCGCCATTGGTAAGTGAAAGGCTGCGTGCCGACCGCGCCCGCGGTGAGTGTGACCGGAGTTCCGGGATTGATCGTCGCTCCTGTGAGGGGATTCGGGAACGTCACTGGATCGTTGACCACCACCAAAACCGTGTCGCTCGTGACCGTTCCCGCCACGTTTGTGACGACCACGTCGTACGAACCCTCGGCAGCTTCGCCGATATCGTTCAGCGGAAGCGAAGCACTGGTCGCGCCCGGAATGTTCTCCCCGCCTTTGCGCCATTGATAACTCGGCGTGGGCGGTCCCGCCGCAACCACGTTCAGCGCAAGGTTCGTTCCTGGATTTACCGTCGTGCCGGTCGGTTGCTGGCTAATCGTCGGCGCGGTATCCTGGTATCCCGGAGAGCCACCGTTCCCCAAACTCACCTTCCAGGCGGCCGCGGTGCCAAACTGCGTATAATCCGTCGAAACAGCTTCCAAAGTGCGACCATTTCCGTTGGTCAGAGGTAGCCAGGTCGGATCGTAGTCAAACTCGAGCACGACTTCGCCCGCAGGATCCAGGAGCTGAAGTTCCTCGCCGGAATTGTCCAGGTTGCCCAGGTACTCGCCAAGGATCAGCGAATCGTAAGTCGTGCCGTAACGGACACGGAACGCCGTTACGTTCGAAACAACAAGGCGGCGGGCGCCAGGCGCGATCGTCGAAACCGCAGTGTTCGGGAACACGAACTCAACCCCCCGATCGATCTTCGCATTCTGAAGATTCAACGAGTTCGCGCCGGTGTTAATAAACTCGATGAACTCAAAGTCGCTTGCCGTGACGCCGGGCAATGCTTCGGATTCCGCGGGCGTAGGGCCGGCGGGAGCGTAGTTTAGCTCGCTGATTCGCAGGAACTGCTGCGAGACTGACGGAGCACCCGTGTACGTGGCGCTCGCTACCTGCGTGTAGCCGGCCGCCGGATCGAAAACATTGTTCGGCTTGCTCAGCACGATCGTTCCTCCGCGCGCGCTCAATTGGCCTTTGTAAGGCCCGCTCACCTGGCGGTATTCATTTGCCTTTGGCGAGACGGTGCGCTGACGGAATCCGAGCGGCTTTCGCGCAACGATCAATTGGTTCACGTATGCCGCATTGGTCGCCTGCAAAGTCGTGGACCCCACGCCCGGAATCACCGTTCCTCCGCGGAAGGTCATTTCCACTTCGCCACTCAACTGCCAGCCCGAGATGTCCACCGCATAGCTGTTCGGATTGCGAATGATAAAGAACTCCTGGTCCTGCGTGCCTGCGGTCGGATTGTAATCGATGCCCTCAATCACCAGCGAAGCGTTCGCGGGTTGCGAGGGCGGCAGCGGCCGCCCATTGCTTGTCGGCGGCGTCGCCGCAAACATGAACGCGCGCCGGCCCGGCAGGAAGGGCGGAATGCTGCTGCTTCCATCGCCGAGGCCCGCGTAATTTACCGCGCCAGGATACGGCGGGATCGGGTTTGAGTTTAATATACGCGCTGCTTGCGCCCGCACCGTGTGGTCGCCCATCCGCGCATCCGTATAACTGATCTGCCCGCCTGCGCCGTCGACCCAGAAGCCCCACTGCCTGGCATTGAGGTCCGCATCGTCTGTGCCCGTCGCGGGGTTGTTCGGATTTGGATCAATCTTGTTGAGGAGTTCGTTGATCTTCTGCTCCAGCGGTCCATTCGTCTCGCTGGAGGACACCAAAAACTGATCGGCGAGCGAGCGCACGCGCGCCACGAACATCGCATTCAATTCCGGGCTCGCGAAAACGATTTGATTGAGGCGGTTGCCCGTTCCGAGCTGTAGCGGCCCGCCGCTATGGATGTCGTCGTCGTAGTATCCCTGGGTGGACGTCCAGGTGTGCCCGAAGCTGAGATCCTGGTCCCACGGCAGCGCGCTCCATTCCCCCGTCGATTTGGTGTCGCGGAAGACGTAGTAATTCTTGTGCCCGAAGTCCCGGTTCATCACGAGCGTGTGCACCGCGAGGAAGTTCACCACGGAAGCCAGGTCGACGTTGTCGTAGGCGTAACGCAAGCGATTCGTCATGGCGTTGCTGTCTGAAATGCCCGTGACGAAAGCCTGGAGGTCGCTGAAGTCCGTCGTGTCGGGATTCTTCTTTTCCGACCCGCCACCGTTGTTCACGGCGACCGCGGCACTCTCCAATGAATTGTAAACCTTGTAGAGCGAGCCGTTCGGATCCAGACCCGTCCGCTGGATGTAGTCCTCGTTGCCGTCCTCAACGAAATCATAAAGCCCGCGGAAACTGCCGTTCAGCTGCACGCGCACGGCCTGTGCAAAGTGCGAAGCAACGTGCCCGCTCTTCGCCCAGACATCCCAGACGACCGAGTTGCGGATCTTCGTTTTGTCCGCGTAGGTGGACAGCAGGTTGATGCCGCGGAGGCTCGGTTCGCCATCCTTCCATTCGAACCGATTGTCCTTATTGAAGTTTAGATTGTGGCTCTTTTGCGGGAATCCGCTCGATGACTGGCCATGTCGGTAAACCGGAATGTTGTCGTAGAACTTCGGGCCGGGCGGAACGTAATCGGGCGTCCCTGCAGGGAACTTCGGAATTGGCTGGAAAAGAAACGAGCAGCTTTCTCCGGAACCGTCCGCATTGCTCGGCGTCGCCGCAAACCAATGCAGGATGGGCAGGTTTGAGGTGGTGATCGTGTCTTGAGCCACCGTGCCGCAGTATTGGTCGAGATCGCTGTACGGCTCCGTGGCGGGCCCCGCTGGCGGAGGATTCGCCGGCGGTGTCGTCGCCGAAAACGGGTACTCTGGAGCGTAGGAATAGGTGGGCGTCGCGCCGTTATCCTTTGCCTCGACGCGCCAACGAATCATTTGCCCCGGAGCGAGCCCAGTCGTCGGGACGTTTGCTGTATAGAGCCCACTCGCGCCATCGAAGGTCATCGGCACGCTCGTCTCTGTGCCGTACATTTGGCGCCACTTCACAACCACGGGGTTCGTCGTGGCGAGCGGGCGCAAGGTCGGATTTACGCGCACCGTGACGGTGATCGGCGCGCTGCCGGCGCCGCCAACTGGACGCGGCGGGTTTTTCGTTATTTGATCAATCGCCGGCCCGATCGTCGTTGTTACCGCGCTATTGGCCGCGTTGAATGTCGCGCTGCTCAGGTATCCAACGGTCGTCCCCGTCGCGACGTCCATTTCGAGTTGCGGACGTATCAAGAGATTTATGTCCGTAACGTTCCTGTTCAGGACTTGGAACGCCAAAACGTTTGTTCCCTGAGTTAGTGCAGGAATGGCGTTCGTAAGGTTGATCGTCTGAAGAGCAGCGGCTGAAGAATCCGGATAATCGATGTCAACCGAACACGCAGAATTCCAAGCGAGCGTGCCCGGTGTGAGCCAGCCGCTACCGACCTTGACTCCATTTAGAAAACATACAACGGCATCATCCCACCGGGCTTTCAGACGCACGGCAGCAGGCGTGGTCCCTGGCGTGAGAGTGAACTTGTACCGCACGCAGAGCGATGCATTCGTATTCTGCATACTCGCTGCAACGTCGCCACCCGCCGCAATTAGCCCGGTGAATGGCGCACCGAAACCAAACCCACCTTGAGCCATTTGCCATGACGTGTCGTCGAAGTTAGGCTGGCTGTTCCACCCGGCCATTGCGCCCGAATAATCGGCATCACTCAGCGGCACATGAGCTCTTCCTTCAGCGGTTTCGGGAACCAGGGTGGTCGTGGTGTACTGAACCGCTAATCCATACGTCCCGTTTATAAACTGCGGAGGATACTTCGGCCCGTAGGCATGCTCGACAGTCACACCGTCCGGTCGGACCAAGCCAAGGTATTCACCGTCTTTGTCGAGTTTGAAGTTAGTATGTAGCCGCGCAGTGCTGGCCTTTCGATCTTTGCCCGAACACCAAACAATCAGCCGCGCGCCCGCCGCGAGGTTCACCGCCGGGGATGTCAGTGGAAAACGCCATTTGCGCAGATCGGTCGCATCATCGGTCAGGTACCAACCATTCAAGCTGATGGTCGACCCCGTCATGTTCTG
>CBHXZU010000013.1:0-23951 GCA_966125105.1 uncultured Prosthecobacter sp. | reverse complement strand
CGCGCGAAAGCACGGGAGAATGTGGATTCGGATTCGTAGCCCACGGTCTCGGCGATTTGCGCGATGGTCTCGGACGAGTCGCGGAGGCGCTGGCTCGCCAGCAGCATTCGCCAGCGCGTGAGATAGCTCATGGGCGGCAGGCCCACGGTAACGGTGAAACGCTCGGCAAACGCGGAGCGTGAAAGTGCTGCTTCCTCGGCGAGACCCTCGGCGGTCCAAGGGTGCATGGGCCTTGCATGCAAGGCGGCCAATGCGCGCGCGAGCGATGGATCTCGCAGGGCGGCGAGCCAGCCGGTCGCGTCTCCCGAGAGTTGCTCAATGTATCCGCGGACGGCTTCGACAAAGAGCAATTCAGCAAGGCGGGAGAGGATCTCCTGCGATCCGGGCCGGCACGCGGCGCATTCCTGGGCCGCGTAACGGAAGGAACTCTCGGCCCACTCCGCGCAGGGGCGTCCGCGCACGCTGGCCACCAGCAACGAAGGCAACGCCGCCAGCAGGGGATGCTCGCGCACTGGCGCGGCGAGAAATCCGCAGACGAAGTGATTGTCCACCTTCCTACCCGTCCCAAAATCGATGTGCGCCAAGGCGTGCTCACCTGTTTTGCGAATAAGCGACGTGGAGGGCACCGCGGGAATTGTAAGATCGCTGCCGAGGAGGTGGGGATCGTTACGCGCCACCAGGATCATGTCGCCGGGGCCGGCGATCCGGCTCTGCTCTTTGCCCGCGCGAACGTGCAGATGGCCATCCATGATGTAGTGAAACGAGATCGGGCCGCCGGCCTGCTGAAATGCGGGACCGCAGTTTTCCGGTGAAAGGTGCGAACTCACGCACCACGGCCCGCGGAACTTCGCTTCGAGGAAGAGGCTCCCGGAAAAGCGCACGACACGCAGGAGATCAGAAAGGGCGTCCATGAGGCAGGCAATCGTGGGATCGGAGTGATGCGTTGCGCTCCGCCCGGAAATCGATGGGGGAGGAAGAGGTCCGAGGGCGGAAGTCAGAGGTGAGGCTCACGCTCGGCGCAACCGAGACGTGGCGCGTCGATGACGTTGTCCGCCGACCATTCGAGTTCGAGCGTAAATCTGACTTCTGACCTCCGACTTCTGACCTCTTTTCCCCGCCAGCAGCTGTAGCGTCTTCCAATGCCTTAACCGAACCACCAGCCCTCCGGCGTTTCGGCAAAGACTTCCGGCGTCGCTGCCATTCCGGCGTATCCGAACGCGTGGCAATATCGCTCCCATGATGAGCAAGTCGTCCGCAACGGGCATTCATAACAACAGTGATGGTGGCGCGAAGCTTTAAAGACCAGCGCCTAACCGCCGCGGCCGATTCGACGCTCTGAAGAACATCCATGCACAACCACCTATGAAAGCGCAATCATTCACAAAAGCTAACCCTGTTCGCGTCCTCGCCCAATCCATCCTCGTCATGGGCGCAATCTGGAGCGCGCCGTCCTTCGTCCCGATGGTCCACGCGGACGAAACCTGCTCCTCGCCCTACCTCGCCCGTATCGAAGGCCAGGAGGAGTTTCTCTACGTCTGGACACTTGGCGTCGAGGGGCTCGGCGACGGTTCGGACAAGTTGGTCGTCGTGGATGTGAAGCCCGGCTCCGCCACCTACGGCAAAGTCATCGACTCCAAATCCGTGCCCGGCCGCAATGAAGCGCACCACGGCGGATTCACCGATGACCGGCGTCAACTTTGGCTGTCGGGACTGGAGAGCAGCAAGATCTTCATCTTCGACGTCCATTCGGACCCGGCGCACCCGAAGTTGATCAAGACGATCGATAATTTTGAGAAGACCACGGGCGGGGCAGTTGGGCCGCATGGAGTCTATGCGCTACCGGGGCGCGTGCTCGTCCCGTGTCTCTCGAATGCGAAGGACAAGAGCGGCAGGACGGCGCTCGTCGAATACAGCAATGAGGGTGATTTCATCGCCACCCACTGGCTGCCGACAAAGGGTGCGGCGGGCGTTGAAGGGGCAGAGTTTGCGGATGGATACGGCTACGATGCCCGCGTCCTGCCCCGGAAAAACGCGCTGCTCACCACGTCCTTCACGGGCGTGAAAAACTATATGCGCAGCTTCGGCGATCTCGTGAAGGACGCCAACGCGATGAAGAATTTCGGAGGCACGATGGTGCTCTGGAACTTTCACACGCGGCAGCCAAAGAAGGTCTTCAACGTTCCGGGAGCGCCGCTGGAGATCCGATGGGCGTGGGGCGAGAGGCACAACTATGCGTTCACGGCCACGGCCCTGACCTCGAAACTGTGGCTCTGCTTCGAGGACGAGAACGGCGCGTGGCAGGCGAAGGAAGTCGCCACGGTCGGCGGCGAAGGCGGCGTGCTGCCAGTCGACATCAGTCTCAGCGCGGATGACCGCACGCTATTCGTCGACTGCTTTGCTGACGGAAGGTGCCGCGTTTTCGACGTCTCGGATCCGCACCATCCGAAGCAGATTCATGAGGAGCCGATCGGCAAGCAGCTCAACATGGTTTCGCAAAGTTGGGATGGAAAGCGGCTCTATTTCAGCAGCTCGCTCCTGGCGAATTGGGACAAGGGCGGGGCGGACAACGAACAGTTTGTGAAGGGCTACGCGTGGGATGGGCAGGATCTGCAACCGAAGTTCGCCCTCGACTTCACGGAACTCAAACTGGGCCGGCCGCATCACATGCTCTTCGGCTCCACCAAAGTGGGGAAATGAAACTGGCGCCGCGCCAAGAGACCATTGCGAATATGAAGACCTTCCTGCTCCTCTCTGCTGTCCTGTCAACGCAACTATTCGCGCCTCGCGAAGCGGGCGTGCTCGCCTCGAGCAATGCGGCAGAGCCGGCGCGCGCCGCGGATTACGATTACGATGCGCCAGAGCCGGGCACCTACACGCTGCCGGTGATCAAGCCGGCTGCGGACGGCAGGTTGCTGGATGTCACCGGGAAACCGGCTCGCCTGCGCGATGTCACTCGCGGTCGGGTCACCGTGCTGAGTTTCATCTACACGCGTTGCGGGGTCGCAAATGCGTGCCCTTATGCGACGGGCGTCCTGAACCAGATCCACAGCGCGAGCGCCGAAGACGCGGAACTCGCCAGGCAGGTCCGCCTGGTGAGCCTGAGTTTCGATCCCGAGCACGATACTCCGAAGCGCATGGCGGAATATGCCGGTGTCATCGTGGAGGAGAAGAACGCCGCCCCGTGGCAATTCTTCACGACGCGATCGCAGAAGGAGCTCGCGCCGATCCTCGCGGCTTACGGGCAGGTCGTGGATAGGAAGCAGAATCGCGAGGAGCCGACCGGACCGCTCAATCATACGCTGCGCGTCTTCCTCATCGATCGGGAGGGACGCGTCCGAAACATCTACAGCTCCGGCACGCTGGACCTTCGCCTCGTTCTGGCAGATGCGCGCACGCTGATGCTGGAAGGGGTAAGCGGCGTCGCGCGAGGGCTCTCGCAACAGGGAGGGATGAAGTCGTCTGCGCGGTAACAATTCCGAAAGACCAAACACTAAGAACCAAGAACCAAGAACCAAGAACCCCGCTAAACACTATGCCTAAATACATCATCGAACGCGAAATCCCGGGCGCTGGAAAATTGACCGCGGAGGAATTGCAGGGAGTCTCGCAGAAATCCTGCGGAGTCATCCGAAACCTCGGCCCGCAGCTCCAGTGGATCGAAAGCTATGTCACCGACGACAAGCTCTACTGCATCTATCTCTCACCCAATGAGGAGATGATCTACGAGCACGCGAGGCAGGGAGGCTTTCCGGCCAACCGTGTGTCCCAAGTGCGTCGCATGATCGATCCCACCACTGCAGAATGAACGCTCCCATAAACCCAAACAAGGCGCTCTGGGAGAAGGGGGATTTCACCCGCATCGCCGAGACGATGCGCCAAAGCGGAGAGGCACTCATCGACAGTCTCGGAATCACACGCGGCATGCGCGTGCTGGATCTTGGCTGCGGCGACGGCACCACGGCGATTCCTGCCGCCAAGCGCGGCGCGATCGTCCTAGGCGTGGATATCGCGCAGAATCTCGTCGCGTCAGGAAACAAGCGCGCCCGGGATCTCAATCTTCCAAATTGCTACTTCCAGGAAGGCGACGCGTCCGACTTGAGTGAACTGAACGACGATCTGTTCGACATGGTCGTGTCGATCTTCGGCGCGATGTTTGCGCCGAGACCGTTCGACGTCGCGAAGGAGATGGTGCGCGTGACGCGTCCCGGCGGCCGCATTGTCATGGGTAACTGGATTCCCGGCGATCCCACGCTCGTGGCGCAAGTCTTGAAGATCAGCTCCGCTTACACGCCGCCGCCGCCGGACGGGTTCGTCAGCCCCATGACGTGGGGCGTCGAGAGCAACGTGATCGAGCGGTTCGCCGCCGCGGGAGTTCCTCCGGAGAAGATCAGCTGCGTCCGGGATACCTACACTTTCAATCATCCCGGAACTCCCACGGACTTCGTGTCCGTGTTCCGGACCTATTATGGGCCGACGATGAATGCGTTTGAAGCTGCGGAGAAACGCGGTCAGGCCGCGCAGTTGCAGAACGAATTGGAGATGCTCTTCAACACGCAGAACCATGGCGCTCCCGAATGCGCCACGTTAATTCCGGCGACGTATCTGCGGGTGACAGTGGAGGTTTGAGTTCGCCCCTCCCTGTGTTTTGCCGCTGTGTTCTTCGATGACGTTAATCGCTGCGCGCGACGCCTGTGCAGCGAGTTCTTGCCTCAAGCGCTGGGAAACTGGTAAAGGCTTCGCCAGTTCTGCCCAGCGTCGCCCAATCTCGGCACTCAAGCGGGTGCCCCTTGCTTAAGCTTGGTTGCGCCGCGGGAGGAACTTGCGTCGAAAAACGATGACCAAACCGCCCCAGCTTATGGAATCTGTCGTGAAGCCTATTGTTTGCATCATTGGCGTGACTGCCACGTTCCTCTCCCACAGCGCGACAGCTCAGGTCGTGATCAATGAGTTCCAATATGATGACCTTGGAACTGCTGATGATCGCGAGTTCGTTGAGCTCTTCAACGCTGGGCCTGTTGCAGTGGATATCGGTGGCTGGACTATTGGAGGACGAGACGTCAGCACAACTAATCCTTCCGCAACAATCCCCGTCGGTACCTCTATCCCCTCGGGCGGGTACTACGTAATCGGCAACGCAGGTGTGTTGAACGTCAACCAAGTGGTTGCTGCCAACTTTCTTGAAAATGATCAGGAAACAATTGAACTCAGCAACGGCGTTGTGGTCGTGGATGCGCTCGCTTATGAGACCAACAAAGGCGTTGCCTTCGCAGCACCCGTAAGCGCGCAAGTGGGGCCTGGTATTTTTGGGAATCACCAAGGCGCGGATCTCCCAGGCACCCCTTTGAATGCTACGGTGAGTCTCGGACGATTCGTCGACGGACGTGACACAAACAACAATGGCCGTGATTTTGGACTGCGACCTTCTACGCCGGGAACAACTAATTCGCCGGGGGGCTTCATGACCTCCTTTCAAATGCCAAACCCCAATGCGGCTGCCGTCGGGAGTTCATTGGCGGCAACTGCAGGGAGCTTCGTCAATGCGATCGTGATTGATCCAAGCGTCGCCGACACGTTTAACCCTAACGCTATTGTGTTACCCACGGGTGGAACGAAAGCATACGTTGCGTGGGATCCTACCGGCGGAGGAAATGGCGTAACGAGTCTCGCGACCTACAACAGCGCGCAGGCGGGGTTCGCGATCCAGGCTTATTTCGATACCCGCTCGATTCCGGTTCAGTCGAACGCGTCCGGAGTGCAATTCACCGGCTCGGAAGTCACCATTTATGGAATCGGCTCAGGTGATGCGTTGACGAATCTTACCGATTTGACCGGAGCCATCGGGATATCCGGCGGCACGCTTCCGGCCTCGGACACAGCGAATGGATTTACCGGGTTTGCTTGGGTTTACGAGAAGACGGGCATGACCGCAGGCGGGGGCGCGGGGACGTATAAGCTGCATTTGGTCGATGCCAATGATGGAGGAGACTCCGACTTGGGCGGTAATACTCCGCTGGATTGGACCATTCTGGCGACCTACGACTTGCCAGAATCTCTCTCGGGAGATTGGTACGACCTCTCGATCGAGATGAGCCCCGATGGCTCCGGCGTTGCGATGTTTGAGGGTATCGCAACGCCCTTTACCCACAGCGGATTCAATTCCGGAGCCTTCAACGTGGGATATCGTGAGAACCTGCAAGTCGGGTCGGACGGAACTCCTGACGCGCTTTTGCGCCCGGCGACGTTCACGGTGATGGTTCCGGAGCCGGGAACAGCTGTGTTGATGGGCTTCGGAGTATTGGGACTGCTTGGGCGCCGTCAGCGGTCGACTCGGGGATAGCTCGCGTGATCAAATCAGTCTGATGTGACTCCGAGCTTTGGATTTGTGCGGGGTTGCTTGCGCGGTGAAGCCGGGGCGCTAGGGTGTGCGAACCCATGGCGGAAATCAGCAAGGAATACGTCGCGCAAGTCCTCGAGCACATTGCAACGATGCTCGAGCTCAAAGGGGAGAATGTTTTCAAAATCCGGGCTTACCAGAATGCGGCGCGCGCCATGGAGACCTTTGGCGGAAATTTGCAGAAGGCAGTGGGCGAGGGGACGCTTGCGACGGTGCCTGGTATCGGCAAAGCGATTGCGGAGAAATTGACCGAGCTCGTCGTCACCGGGAATCTCTCCTACTACAACATCCTGAAGGCGGAGTTTCCGCCCGGTATCTTCGAGATGTTCGGAATCCCCGGCATGGGGCCGAAGAAAATCCAGGCGGTGTGGCAGAAGCTTGGGATCGTCTCGATCGCGGACCTCGAGGCGGGTTGCAAAGACGGGCGTGTCGCCGGCTTGCGCGGCTTCGGCGAGAAGACGGCTGCGAACATCCTGAAATCGATCGAAGACACAAAGAAGCACGCGGGTCGATTCCGTGTGGGAGAGATTGCGGCGGATGCGGAGGAAATGCTCGACGATCTCCGTGGGCATCCTGACGTGACGCGCGTGGCTGCGTGCGGAAGCTATCGGCGTCGTCGCGAAACGTGCGGCGATTTGGACTTCCTCGTCTCCACCAAGGAGCCTGCAGCGGTGAGCGATTTCTTCGTCGCGCACCCTTTTGTGGAAAGCGTGATCGCGCACGGCGCAACCAAATCGTCCGTGCGCTGGAAGAGCGGCATCCAGGCGGACCTGCGCGTTGTGTCAGACGGGCAATTCCCTTTTGCGCTGAACTATTTCACCGGTTCCAAAGAGCACAACATCGTGATGCGGCAGCGCGCGTTGTCGCGTGGTTGGACGCTGAACGAATATCGCCTGGGGCCCGACGAAAAGGCGAAGGTTACGCCGGGGCCGATCCCGGAGATTCGAGAAGAAGCCGATATCTATCGCGCGTTGGGATTGGATTACATCGAGCCCGAGCTTCGCGAAGGTGGACCGGAGTTTGCCGCGGCGGAGAATCATCAGTTGCCGCGACTCATCGAGCGCGAAAACCTGCGCGGGACGTTTCACAATCACACGGTGGCGAGCGACGGGCGCTCGACGCTTCGCGAAATGACGGAAGCGGCGCGCGACCTCGGCCTGCAATACCTGGGCATCGCGGATCATTCGAAGAGTTCTGTGCAGGCGCGGGGACTCGATGAGATGCGCTTGCTCGCTCAGGTCGAAGAGATCCGCGCGCTAAACCAGGAATACGGCGCCGACTTCCGCGTATTTGCGGGAACCGAAGTGGATATTCTCAAGGATGGGACGCTCGATTTTTCCGACGAGATCCTCGCGCAGCTGGATTACTCAGTAGCCAGCGTCCACAACGTCTTTGGATTGCCCGAGGCTGAGATGACGAAGCGAATCATCCGGGCGATGGAAAATAAATACGTGACGATGCTCGGCCATCTCACGGGGCGCATGCTCCTGATCCGCGATGGCTATGCGGTCGACGCGCCTGCGATCATCGAGGCGGCTGCGGCGACAGGCACGATCATCGAACTCAACGCGAATCCTCGCCGCCTGGACATGGACTGGCGATGGTGGCCGCTCGCGAAGGAGAAAGGGGTAAAGTGCGTCATCAACCCTGATGCGCACCATGCCTCCCAACTGCAGTATCTGCATTTCGGCATCGGCACCGCTCGCAAAGGATGGCTGACGCGGAATGACGTCGTGAATGGTTTGCCCGTCGCAGATGTGGAGAAAGTGCTGAGGAAAACGCGCGAACGCTAGAAACGCCGGGGATGCGCGTCCCGACACATTCGCGCTCGGAACGGCCTCGACTACACAAAGACGAACACCGGCGGCGTTTAGTAGGACAAGGGAGCTTTTGTTCCCTCCTGCTAGACGAACATGAAGACCATCATTCTCCTCACGATCGGCGCGCTCGGCGCCGGCAGCGTCGTTGCCACGGCTCAGACTCCGCCACGGGATCACCAAGGGCGTCCCGGCCCGCGGGTGCCTCGGATTTTTGCCGCCCTGGATGGCAATCGGGATGGGCGTCTCGATGCCTTCGAAATTGCGAACTCCTCCAGCGCGTTGCGGAAGCTGGATCGGACCGGAGATGGCGAACTTTCGCGCGAAGAATTGGGTCCTGATCAACGCGATGCCCGTCCACCGAGGAGGGATCCGGAACCGGATCGTGTTCGCCGCGACGACCGCGACGATCGGGGAAGGGATTTCGAAGATCGGAGAGGCGAATCGCGGCCGCGCGTTGCACCGCCAGGTCCGCGCGATGAAACGCGTTTCAGGCAAGATGAGCGCCCGAATGACGGAGGCCGGGGAGATCGAGCGCCTCAATACGAGAGAGATCGACGTGGCCCAGACGAGCTCAGAGATGATGTCCGTGGGCCGAGTGGCAGAGGTCGTGGCTTCGATGCTCCGCGGCGCACTGCAGGCCGGATGGACGATGATCGCCGTCCGCAGGAGTTCGCGCGACACCAGCCGGGTGACATGGCTCCTCGCGACGATCAGCCGCGGCAATTCGACCGGCGTCCGGAAAATTACGGCCCTCGGCCTACGCGGGACTTCCGCGGCCGCAACGACGACCGGGATCGTGCCATGCCACGCTTCGAGCCTCGTGGCGATCAGTTTGATGGGCGTCCTGAGCGTCGCGCTCCGCAGCCATCGCCAGCGCGGCCCGGTGACGAGCGAAATCGACCGGACGATCGAGGAACGCACATCCTGTGACTCGCGCACACGGCTTTTCCTAATCGCGCCGCCTTACTCGCGAATGGTCGCTTCGCACAAGCGCGCGTAAAGACCGCCTTTTGCGATCAGATCTCCGTGGCGCCCGGTTTCGATAAGGCGGCCATCGTCGAGCACACAAATCAGATCCGCGGATCGAACGGTTGAGAGCCGGTGCGCAATCACGAAGGACGTGCGGTCCGCGCGCAGAGTTTCCAGAGCTTTCTGCACAAGTCGCTCGGTTTCGTTGTCGAGCGCCGACGTGGCTTCGTCCAGGAGCAGCAGCGGCGGATTCTTCAACAGCGCCCGGGCGATCGAAAGCCGTTGCTTCTCGCCGCCGGAAAACCGCGTGCCCCTCTCGCCGGCGACCGTGTCGAGTTGCGCGGGCAGTTCGCGAACGAATTTCGCCGCATTCGCATTTTCGAGCGCGGTCCACAACTCCTCATCGGTTGCGGATGGTTTCGCGAGTCGCAGGTTCTCTCGCAACGTCGTATTAAAGAGGAAGCTCTCCTGCGTGACGTAACCAGTGTGATCGCGCAGCCATTCCTTTGAAAGCGTCTGGATCGGACGGCCATCGAGCAGGATCTGGCCGCCATCCGTTTCGTAGAATCGCGTGAGCAAATTGAGGATTGTCGATTTGCCCGCGCCCGTCGGACCCACGAGCGCCACGGTCATGCCGGGTTCTGCCACGAGCGAAATCTCCCGCACTGCGGGGGAACTCGGATCATAGGAAAAGCTGGCGCGATCGAATTCCACCCGACCGCGAAAGTCGGTGGGCCGTTCCCCTTCGGTGAGATTCGTTTCGTCCGGCAAATCGAGGATATCGAAGACGCGCTTCGCCGCCACTTTGCCGCCGACATATACCTGCGTGAGTTGATTAATCCGCGAGATGGGATCGAAGAGGAAACCCCACGCGACGAGAAATGCCACGGGCGTGCCCGCTTCCATCCGTCCTTGCAGCGTCCACCATGCGCCGCATCCAAGCATCAGGATGATGCCGGATTCCGCTAGCAACGAGACCAGCGGCCACACCATCGCCTGCCCCTTCATTACCCGCATGTGTTTCTCCCCGGCGCGGCGGCTCGCTTCATCAAAGCGGCCGAGAGCTTCCGGCTCGACCGTGTAGGCTTTGATTTGGCGAATGCCCGCGAGATTGTCGTGAAGGAGCGCGTGGAGGTCAGCGGCGGCTTCGGACGATTCGCGCCAGCGCGGTTCCGCCCGCTTGGAATACCACGTCGTGATGAGGCCGATGATCGGCAGCGGGGCAAGCGTCACCAGCGTGAGCTCCCAACTGTGGTAAAACATCCATCCCGCAATGATTCCAAATTGCAGCGTCGCCGGGATTGCCTGGTCGATCGTTTCGACGATCACACGGTCTGTGGTCGGCACATCGCTCGCCACGCGAGACATGATTTCGCCCGAGGAGTTCACATCGAACCACTTGATCGGCAGTCGCTGGAGCTTGTTGTAGAGCGTGGTGCGCAAATCGTGCACGAGACGTTGCTCCCACGCGTTGTTCCCGTAGGTGCGCAGAGTGAAGAGAAGCTGGCGGAGGAAGATCGCTCCGATCCCCAACATTCCCGTCGAGAACAGCAGGTCCGCGCGTCGTTTGCCAATTACCTCATCGACGAGCGTTTTCGTCACCGTGGGAATCACGAGCACGAGCAGCGTGCAAACGACCGCCATGATTAGCGATGTGGACGCTCTGCCGGGATAGGCGAGTGCGAGACGAAAAACGCGCAAGAGCACAGCCATGCATCGGCATGGAGCGCCGCGCTGGATGGAGTGGCAAGCGCCGTTTCAGCAGGCTTGCTTCAACCGGCCCGAGCGCGCGAGCGACGCAGGCCCAGAGCCACCCCCGTTCCGGAGAGAAGCGACAAGGACACTCCGGGCTCGGGCACCGCGTTGCTCACGAGATGAAAATTGTCGTAGTAATTGGTGATGGATGAATCGGAGTTTTGCGCTGCCAGTCCGAAGCGGGTGGGAATTCCTCCCGAGAAGTTGGGCACGCCCGGTCCGGACCCGCTAAGATGAGCAAACGAGTTTGGCAGGAAGGAGCTGTCGAAAGTGAAGGTCGTGTACTCTGGGTTCACACCGGTGACGCCCAGGCTCATCCCATAGAAGTCCGTGCCTTGCTGGATGAGAAACCGGATTGCTTGACCCGCGCCGGCCGCATTCGGTCCCGAGCGAGTGTCGAACGAGAGGGTGAAAAGTTCCGCCTCCAAGACCGCCGTAGTAGCGAAATCGGATTTCACTGCGGCGATCGTGTTGGTGCCGAATGGCGCGAAGGTCGCGATCGTGAGGCGGGCGTCTGGATTGCCGCCGGTGGGTTCGCGTGTTGCGGAGCCGCCATTCCCTCCGAGGATCGTGGACGTCCACAGCGAAAAGTCCCCGTCGTCGAGAACGCCTGCTCCGAGACGGCCACCGCTGATGAGCGCGACCGTCGCTATGATCATGGGCAAAGTCTGGGAAGGTTTCATGTTGGTGATCTGCTTGGTTTGACCGCGAATGGATCGGAATGGGTGCCGCAAGAGGGAGATGGTGGGTGCGGGGAACGCGGGGGGAGGGGAGATCCGGCGCTCGCGATGAGCTCGGTCACCCACGAAAGATAACCGAGGGATTCGCGACTGGCCAGAAGTTCACGCACTGCATGGAGCGGCTCCGAGCGGCCTATCAACTTCGTGCTGATCCCCGACGGCGACCGGTAGCCACGGGCAAAATTTGTGGCGGAATGCTTGCGCTCTGCAAATCATCCGCGTCGCGCTGCGCTGGTGCTATACGCAAGTTGCTTGCAATTCGTTTCGGCCGTTCCTACGGTCCGCCACATGAAGGCGTTGGCTTTGGTTTTGTTGGTCTGGGTTTCCGCGATTGCGGGAGCGTTTGGCGCGGAGAAGATCCGGGTCTCGACGTTTTCCACGATCCTGACGGAAGTCGCGCAGCAGGTGGGGGGCGATCGCGTGGAAGTGACGGGCCATGTGAAGCCGGGCATCGATCCGCACGACTTTGAGCCAAAGCCAAGTGACCTGAAGGCCGTGGCGAATGCGCAGCTCGTGCTGCTTTCGGCGAAGCACATGGAGGGGTATGTGGGCAAATTGCGCGAGGCGACCGGCACCAAGGGGAATGTCGTGGAGGTGGGCGATCGCGGAATGAAATCGCTGAAGCTCACGGTGCAACACGGCGACCATGCGCACGATGGTGAGGATCCTCATTGGTGGCACAGCGTGCGCAACATCGCGCAGGCGACGAAGGTCGTGCGCGACGAGCTCTCGCAGATCAGTCCGGCCGACAAGGCGGCGTTCGCCAGCAATGCGAAGGCTTATCTCGGGAAACTCGAGGCGTTGCAGGATTGGGTGGAGGGGAAGGTGGCGGAATTGCCGCGCAATCAGCGTAAACTCGTCACCAATCATGACGCCTTCGGCTATTTCGCCCGCGATTTCGGCTTCACCGTGATGCCGATTTCGGGGCTTTCGAAGAACGATCAGCCGGGCTCGAAGAAGGTCTCTGAGCTGGTGGCGCAGATCAAAGCCGCCGGGGTGAAAGCCATCTTCTCGGAAGATGTGGCGAATCCGAAGGTGATCCAGGAAATCACCAAGGAGACGGGCGCCAAGTTTGGCGGCGAGCTGTTGTCAGATGGTCTCGGCACGGGCGCGAACGGCACGGTGGAGGGGATGTTCAAGCACAACGTCACCACCATTGTGGAGGCTCTGAAGTAGATGCGCGGTTCGCCCCTGGTGCGGGCATCGATTGTCTTCGGCCTGTTGCTTTGCGCGGCGCCGGCGATGTGGAAACTGACGAGCGTGGAACCAGGTGAGACTGTTCAAACGCCAGCGGCAGTTGTGACTGCTGAAGCCGATTTGCCGGTGGAACTGGCATTCACGGCAGCGCCGAAGCGAGTGAGCATCACGCATCTCGGCAAGCAGGTGTGGGAGAAAACGGATCCTGAAGCCTCGGAGGATTTGTCGTTGCATCTGCCGTGGCCGGCCGAGGGCGGGGAATTGAAATTTGTCGTCGAGTGGCCGGAGGGTTCACCGCTTTCCGCCATGCGCGTGAAACTCACGGACCCCGCCCGCGGCGAAATTGAGCGGAGCCTGTGGGGGCGTGGTCCAAAAACCGGAGTGCTCGGATTTCCATGACCAATTCGCACGCGCTGCAGATTCGGGATCTCACGGTGAGCTACGCGCGCATCCCGGCGCTGCATCATATCAATTTCGAAGTGCGCTGCGGGCAGTGTGTGGCGTTGCTCGGTCCGAATGGTGCCGGCAAGACGACGCTGCTCAAAACGCTCGCGGGGCTCGTCAATCGTGAGTCGGGAACGATCAGTTTCCATGGCCGGGAGGTGCGCGGCGCTACGCCGGACATCGCCTATCTTCCGCAGCGCGGACAGATCGATTGGGACTTCCCCACCACCGTGCGAGGACTCGTGGAGATGGGTCGCTACCTGCGGCTCGGCTGGTGGCGGCATTACTCGAAGGCGGACGATGCGGCGGTGAATACCGCGATCACCGCGATGCAACTCGACTCCCTGCAGGACCGGCAGATCAGCGCTCTGAGCGGTGGCCAGCAACAGCGTGCTTTTCTCGCCCGCGCGCTGGCGCAAGAGGCGCACGTGCTGTTGCTCGACGAGCCATTCACTGGGCTCGACAAGCCGAACCAGGACCGGCTGAAGGGGACGCTCAAAGAGCTGCGCAACCAGGGAAAACTGTTGCTCGTTTCACACCACGACCTTCCCAGCGTGCGCGAGATCTTCGACGAAGTCGTCCTGCTGAACGGCGAATTAATCGGCGCCGGACCGACGAAGGAAACTTTCACGGAAGAGAACATCCGCCGCACTTACGCAATGCGCACGTTCTCTGCGCTCGATCATGGAGTCGCTGTCTAGATGATTCATTTTTTCCAAGACGTCTGGCACCAGGAGTTCATGCGCCGCGCGCTGGTGGGCGGGGCTTTAATTGGTTTCACGAACGGGTTCCTCGGAGCATTCATCGTCCTGCGCCGCATGTCGCTGATGGCCGATGCGCTGAGTCACTCGATGCTGCCGGGACTCGCGATCGGTCTCATGGTATGCGGTGGTCTCAATGCAGCTGGTCTGTTTATTGGCGGCATCACCGCCGCATTCTTCGTCGCGGTCGGCGCCATGTTGTTGGCGCGTGGTTCGCGGCTGAAGGAGGATACGTCGCTCGCAATTCTATACACGTTCGCCTTCAGCGTCGGCGCGGTGTTGTTGCAATTCACGCCGACACGCGTGGACCTGAATCACTACCTCTTCGGGAATGTGCTCGGGATGGGAAATGCCGACCTTTGGATCGCCTACGGCGTCGCGCTGGTTGTAATTCCGGGGCTGCTGCTCATTGAGCGCCCCCTTGTCCTGACGTTATTCGACCCGGCAGTCGCGCGGAGCCAGGGCGTGAACGTCGGACTCGTGCACCTCATCCTCATCGCTGCGAGCGTGCTCACGATGATCAGCAGCGCGCAGGGAATCGGCGTGATCTTGATGCTCGGTCTGCTCGTCGGTCCGGCTGCGACGATGTATCTGGTGACTGACCATTTCCCGCGCATGATGTGGGGCGGGGGAGTTATCGGGCTGCTTGCTGCGATCGCGGGCCTCTTGCTTTCGTATCGTTTCGACGGGCTGCCGAGCGGCGCGGCGATCGTGATCATTCTTTTCTTCATCTTCCTCGCCGCGCTCATTTTCAGTCCGCGTTACGGATTGATTCGAAAGCTGCGGAAGCCCCGGCATTTCCACGAGGAATCGCTGCGTCGTTGGGACGAGGGTGCGGAGAAGCACGGGTAAGACTTTGGAGATACCCAGCGGACGATTGAAGCGCCCGAGGAACCGATTGAGGCACTCGAACAAGCGGCTAAAGGATCCGAGGAACCGATTGAAGCATCCGAGGAATCGTCTGAGTCACTCGAAGAACCTGTTGAAGCGCTCGAATGGACGATCGAGGTCGTCGAAGAAGCGATTGAGGGACTCGAAGCGCCAGCTGAGGCGCTCGAAGAACCGATTCAAGGACCCGAAGAGCCGGTTAGAGCACCCGAATAACCGATTGAGGGACCCGAAGAATCGATTGGAAAAGATTATGACATTTCACGCGCGTTAAGGGATCCCCGAAGGCGCGGCGTCCACCCTTCTGAGTAATTCGACTTCAGGAACAAAGCGGCTCCAAACAGGAATCGGCAACGCCCTGAGAGGAAGAATTCACTGCAATGAAAACGCGGGGGTGTCCGAAAAGTGGCGTGCCATTCGTCGTAACGATGAAACAACCTCAAATCGAACATCATGAGCACCGAATCCAAACCCGCAGCTGAGACGTCCTCGAATCGAGAGTTGGTCCTGACCCGCATCATCGATGCTCCGCGGGAGAAGCTCTTCCGCGCATGGACGGAACCGGAGTTGATCAAGCAATGGTTCGCTCCGCTGCCGTGGACCACGCCGGTCGTGGAAACCGATGTGCGCGCCGGTGGCTCAAGTTGCTTTGTGATGCGCGGGCCGGATGGAACGGAGTTTCCAAATCGCGGTGTCTACCTGGAGGTCGTTCCAAACGAACGGATCGTTTTCACCGACGCTTACACGAAAGCTTGGGAGCCGTCCGAGAAACCGTTCTTTACGGGAGTGATCACGTTTGAAGAAGTGGAGGGCGGAAAGACCCGCTACACGGCGCGGGCGCGTCACTGGTCGGCGGCCGATTGCGAGACGCACGCGAAGATGGGCTTCCACGAGGGGTGGGGCAAATGCACGGATCAACTCGAAGCGCTCGCGAAGACGATCTGAGTCATGAGCACGCCGGTTCCACGATCCTTCACTGGTGGCTGCATCTGCGGCGCCGTGCGTTACCAATGCGATTCGCGCCCCATCGTGATGCTCAATTGCCACTGCCGCGATTGCCAGCAAGTGACCGGTGGTCCTTACACGCCTGTGGTGTACGTGCCGGCGAACGCATTTCACATTACCAAAGGCACCCTGCGCCATTTCGCGACGGAGAGTGAAGCGAGCGGCCAAAACCTGCGCGGCTTTTGCGCAGATTGCGGCTGCCGGCTCACCGGAGCTCAAAGTGAGCGCGGGATCGGGATCACCGCGTCGAGCCTTGATGATCCGAGTTGGTTCAAAGCAAAGATGAACCTGTGGCTCTGCGACGTGCAGAATTGGGATCTCGTGGACCAGACTCTGCCGGGTTTTGAAAAGTATCCGCCCGCGATTGGCGGATGATTTTCAGCCACGAACGGGGGCGGATCATCAAAACGCGAAGCCAAAGCTCAGGTGGAGCGCTCCCTGGTCCTCAAACTCGCGGCGATCTGGATTGTAGCCGTAATCGATTCGCAATGGGCCGATCGGAAGTTTGTAGCGTAGCCCGACTCCGATTGCGAAGCGCAGGTCGTTGATGTTCGGAGCTTCGTCGTTGAACAAATTCCCCGCATCCACGAAGAGCGCGCCGTCGAGCGCGCCGACGAGAGGGAAATCCCATTCGATATTGGCCACGGTATACCACGTGCCGCCCACCGGGTAACCGTGCCGATCGCGCGGACCGAGTTCACGTTCGGCAAAGCTGCGCACCGTTGTTGCGCCGCCATTGAAGTAGCGGAGGTCGATGGGGATCTCGGAGGCGTCGCCGGCTGGGATGATCCAACCCGCGCGCAGGCCGAAAGCGAGGAGGCTGCGTCCGATCGGGTAATAGTAGGAATACCGTCCGGTGAACCGGGTGAAGGCGTATTCGCTGGCGATCGTGTTGAACTCCGCAGAGTTTGCGAGGATCCAGCCGCGGCGCGGATTTAACGGATCGTCTCGAAAGTCGAGGGTGCTCGTGATGCCCGCCGCCACCAGCGTGTAGTTGTCTGGCCCAATAAGTTCCTCTTCGATGCCTGTGCTCGTGAGGTCGGATTGCGTGGCTTCGAGGAATGCGCCGAGCGTCCAGCGCGCGGTCACCTTGCGGTTGAAGTCAATGCGGCCACCGTGCGCGAGACGCTCGTAGCCGCGCTCCTCGCGCTTCTCAGAATAGAGCCGCGCGCGCATGGACCACTCGCTTTCGCGGAACCATGGGTCGATGTAGAGCAGCTCTCCGCGGAAGCCGCGTTGCGCATACTCGAGACGCAGGGAGAGCGGGCGTCCCCAGCCGCCGAGATTGCGGTCGACCAGCCTGACACCGCCAATGAAACCATCATAACTGCTGAAGCCCGCCTCGATCGCGATCTCCCGCGCCTTCGCTTCTTCCACCTCGACATCGAGGTCGATTGTATTGGGACCGGTTTCTTTGGGTGTTACCCGAAAACGGCGGAACAAGCCCGTGCGTTGAAGCTCCCGGTAGCGTTCGTCGACTTCTGCGGGGTTGTAAATATCGCCGCGGAGATCGGCAAAACGCCGCTGCAGAAACTCGGGGCGCGTGCGGTCGATCCCGCGCACGTTGATCTTCCCAATCCGGAATTGCGCGCCGCGTTTCACCTCGAAGTGCACGTTCACCCGACCGTTCACTGCTTTGGTTTTGTCCCACACGGACTTCACTTCGACCGCAAAGTACCCTTTTGCCCGGAGCCACGTTTGCAGGGAGCGTTGCATGGCGTCCGCGGTGTAACTGGTGAACGCGCCCTCGGGTTTCGCGCCGAGTGCGTCGCGCAATTCGGCATCGGAGAAGCCTGTCCCGGGCGTGAATGAAACCGCTCCGAAGACGTAGCGGGTGCCTTCCTCGATGGAGAGCACGAGGTCTGCCGCCGTTCCGCCAGCACCCACGCGAGTTCCCTTCGTTTCTACCTTTGCGTCGAGGTACCCTTCGCTCGCGTAGTAAGCGCGCACGCGGTCGGCAGCCTCGGAAAGTTCGCCTTCGCTGTAGGGAAGCTTTGCCTCCGCGATCTTCTCCGGCGGCGTGCCGGTGACATAGGGGGCGAGTTGCGCGGGCGTGAGGTTTCGGTTGCCGCGGAAGGAGAGCGAGCGAATCAGCGTGCGCGGTCCCTCGTGAACTGTGAGCGCGAGAGTTCCGCCCCGGATCTGGTAAGTTACTTCCACGCGCGCGTAGCCTTTGCTGCGGTAGAAGGCCGCAAGGTAATACGCGGTGTCATCCGCTCTCGTTGTGGTCAGACCGCGTTGCTGGATGTCGAGAAGTTGCTCCTGCAGCGGCGCGCGAAGTTCCGATTCCTTGAAGCTGGTCGCGCCGGAGAAGGTCACGGGCGCCTGCGCGGAGGCGCTGTTCGCGACGATGGAGACAATGGTCGCCGCGAGCATCGCGACCCAGGTGCGCGAAGGGCGAAGGCGAGTGGCGGACTGGGGCATGGTGGTCAGCGGAAGCGGAAGAGGTATTGGATGCGGCCAGAAATGCCGCCGCCCATTTCGAGATCGCCCACGAGGACAACCTCGTTCGTCACGCGGAATTGCGCGGTGATTTCCTGGCGGCCCGTGCGTGAATCCACTGCGCCGAGGTCCACGTTGAATCGCTCGAAGAAGTTGTCACCGCCCTGATCCGTGGGCACTGGGAGATCCTTTTTGAAGACCTTCTTGTACAAGTCGCGCAGCACCATGAGCCCGGCTCGTGTCGCGAGCGCTGTGTTGTTGTCGCCGAGTTCGCCCGACAGGCCGCCGGTCGTCAGGAGGGTCATGATGTCCTGCTGCGGAAGAGGAGGCTCGCTGGTAAGATCGAGGCGTGGCGAAGACGCAGGCCCTT
The DNA here is from genome assembly GCA_966125105.1 of uncultured Prosthecobacter sp. GTDB lineage: Bacteria > Verrucomicrobiota > Verrucomicrobiia > Chthoniobacterales > Chthoniobacteraceae > SXWH01. The sequence goes on along the minus strand of CBHXZU010000013.1, from coordinate 5,166 downwards.
CGAGGCGTGCTACGATCGTGTAGCCGCGAATCACCGTCTCCGATTCAATCTCCAGCCGCGGCTCGAACGGATTTTCCTGCGTGAAGTTTACCAGTCCGCGCCGCGTGGTGAGCCGGCTGACGGGCAATTGCGCGCTGAATTGTTCCAAGCTGGCGTTTCCCACGAGGTAAGGCGCGAGCCCGGTGCCTTGAAGCTTCAGATCGACCATCACCTGCCCCTTCGCAAGGTTGCCGCGCACGAGGAACGGGTCTTCGTTGGTCGTGACGATGGCGATGTCGAATTTCCAATCGCGCAGCGGTGGATTGGGAAAGGAAATGACGACGGGCTGCGACACTTCGCGGGGCACCGGCTTCGGGCGACCAGGCATCAGGATCGGAAGAATCTGGATCTCTTTGTTGAACCGGCTCTGCGCGAGGACGACGCGGCCCGTGGCCGTGCCCGCGTTGAATGGACCACGCAGTTGGATATCCGTATCCACGCGCACGAGGACCGAGTCGTTGCGCATCGCGAGCACCTTGTCGGTGCGGACGCGAATATCGAGCATGGGCTCGAGCAAGTTGTTGGCAACGATCGTCCCTCCGATGGAGAGCTTGCCGCCGCCGGTCTCACCCGCGAACTGCTGGATGGTCACGGTTCGCTCGGCGAGGCCGATGCGAATGCCGAGGTTTGAGATCGGCGGGACGGAACCGTTGGCCAGTCGAATGTAGGGAGCATTGACCGTTATTGCGCCGCTGAGGTGTGGCTCGTTGATCGTGCCGCGCGCCTGCATGGAGATCGCCGCTGTGCCTTCGATCTTTGCCACGGCCGGGCTCAGCTTGGGAACAACCGCGAGTGAGGACGCCGGCAACTCCACCGAGGCAGTGAAAGGGATCGTCTTCACGTCCGGAATCTTGCCCTCGAGGATTGGCTTCAACTGGAGTGGCGCATCGACCTTGACTGTCAGTGGCTTGATTTCCGGATGCCGGGCGACTGCGTCAACTTTGAGGCGGTTGTCTTCGAAGGCCGCCTTCAGATCGAAGTCGCCGCGCGCATTTTCGTAGACCCTGCGCTGTTCCGGCGTCATGTCCTTCGGTGCCGGCGCGCGCATTCCGCGTCCTGCGGCATCCAGTTTCACCACGGGATCGTTGAGATTGCCGGAGGCGGTGAGCGTTGCGGTAAGCGTGCCTTCGACACTTGGCGGCAGCTTCAATTCGCGGAAGACACGAGCGAGATCGAGATTGCGCGCCGCGATGCTCGCGGAGATTGGTTCGTTGAAGGGCAGCACGCTCTTGCCAAATGGATCGAGCGGCACGGCGGCGTCGCCAGTGATCACGGGTTTGCCGGCAAGCAGGACTTCCAACCCTCGCAAGTTGAGGCGCCTATCCGCCCAATCCATTTTGCCCGTGGCGCGCAGTTGATCCGCAACAACGAGGAACTCGGAAACGTCCATGCGCTCCGGGGTGTAGTTCGTGGTAACGCGAGACTCGCTGATCTCCAGGGTATCCACGCGCACTCCTTTGGCGGCAAGTTTCCCATCGCCCGTGTGCCCACCCTTCAGATCGCCCGTGCCCGACCAATTCAAATCGATGCTGCCAGCGAGTCTCTTCTTCTCGCCGATCGCTTCCAGGATTGGCTGAAACACCGAAAGGTCCTTCACCTTCAAGACGAGCGCGCCTTGATAAGGGCGCGGTTCGTTCAGATCGATGCGGCCGCTCGCCTCGACATAGTCATTGGCGTTCAGATCGGCGCGCAGGCTCTTCACCACAATCGCGCCGTTCTCCGCCACCACGTCCACCACGGCTTTGCCGGCCTTCGCGTTGCCAATGCGAAGATCATTTGCGGCGATGTTCACGTTCCCGTTCGGCTTTCCGTCCATAAGGGAAACCGTCCCCGTTCCTTTGATCGTTCCCGTAACCGGCGCGTTCTTCACTTTGAGGCCGAACGTCTCGAGGGCCGGCGCATCGATCGCGAACTGCACGTCTGGCGCACCCACGAGCTTGAGCGTTTCGTCCAGGGTCGCGCGCGCATTTGCCTCCAGCGAGTTCCCTCCCTGTTTCACGGTGACTTTCGTGGTCGTCTGACCCTGCGCCGCGGTGCTGGTGAGGTCGATGTCCCCGACTTTTGTGGGCCCGGCATTGAGCTCCTTCGCGGCGATCTGAATATTCCCGCTCAGCTTCCCGTTGTCGGTGGTCAACGTCCCCGTCCCTTTGGCTTCGCCGGTCAATAGCTCGCCACTTACCTTCACTCCGAAATCCGCGAGCACAGGGGCATCGATGCTAAAACGAATTGTGGGCGGCTCGGCGAGTTCGCCGGTTTCTTTCAGGCGCGCTCCACCGTCCGCTCGCGCGCTATTGCCTCCGCGCGTTGCCACCAATTCGGTGAGTGTGGCCTGCAATTGACGCAGATTCCCTGCGAGTTGCACGCGATCGACCTTCACATCGCCGGCGCTGATCCGATCGATCCCAGCCACTACATCCGCGCTCAGGACTGCGAGAGGAGGCGCGTCTGTGATGGGGAGTTTGGCCGCGACGGTCCCGTTGATTTCACCAATGGTGAAATCCTTTTGGCCAACATCCTTTCCGGTGAGCGTGGCGTTTACCTGAGCGGTTTCGCTCGTGGTCGTCACGGTTCCGGCGAGCGCTGCTTGGCCACGCGCTTCCTGGCCGAACTCCGCGGCAGCTTTCTGCAAGTCCGGCGCATTCAGACGGAACTCGAGTTTGCCCACTGGGAGTGGCGCTTTGCCCGGCCCTTGGTGCGCGAGGGTGCCGCGCGCGTCGAACGATCCGTTCGCCGTAAGCGTCGTTTCCGCAACCTGGGCGTCAATATTCTGGATAGTGAGTATGCCCTCGTTAAGCCCGAGATTTCCGGCGATCGACCAGCCGGGGTAGACGAGATCTTTTCGCCCGCTCGCGGAGAACTTCACGGCACCCGAGGACGTCTGCGCCTGTTCTGGGATGCCATTCCAATCCGCTTGGAACGAGACCGACTCAATGATCATCGGAAGGGTGAGTCCGAAGCGCGGCGCAAGGGTGCTGATGCCGCGTGTCTCGAGACTGGCCTGAACTTCGAATGCGTTCGAGTTGAGCACCGGGTGAACCGTCGCGGCGAACTTCCCCTCCGGCAGAACGATATTCGCTGCGACCTCCGCCTTGTTGTCGCCTTGCGGACGTTGGGCGTAGATCGAGGCGACTCGCACTTCCGGCCATACGGCAACGTCGGAAATGCTGATGCGATCGCCGGTGAGGAGCACGCGGGCGGTGCCTTGTTCGATCGGAGGAATGCCGGGGATTTCGATGCGTTCCCATCCGAGCGTGCTGTCTTTTCCCGGATCGATGGACGCGTGCAGTCCGCGGATCACGAGATTGTCGCGCTTCTCCTCTTTCGATTGGAGATCGAAGCGTTCGAGTCGAACCGTCGGCGTCGGTAGCGGTTTCTCGAAGAAAGCGCGGATCTTCTCGGCGAGCGGCTTCGGTGGTTCGGGATCGATGTCCAGCACGGGCGTGAGAATGAGCGCGCCCTTGCCGATATCGACGAGCTTCAACCCGCCGAGATCACCCTTGATCAAGCGCCAGAGATCGTACTCGGCAGCGAGTCGATCCAGAGATGCGCCCTCGATCGGCGCACGACCCGTATCCATCGCCTGGATATGGACGTTGTGCAGTTCGAGGCGGCTCCAGATGTTTCCGCGGATCTGCAGGTCGAGGGCCATGTGTTCCTTCTTCGCGAGCCAGATCGCGACCCATCGTCCGCCGTGGTGAATGATCGGCCGATGGAAGGCGACGAGCAGCAGGAGGAATACGAGGAACGAATAGACGATGCGTCGCAGCCAGCGGCGTTTCTTCCGCGCTTGAGGTTTTGCGGACTTTTCGTCGGCCATTGGGTTTGCGCAGCTTAGGAATCGCCGTGCCCAAGCACAATTGCGCGTATCATTTTTTCGCTGAGGAGTTTTTCTGGTTCAGCAATCCGAGGGTCGAAGAGTTCCCCTCGCAGCCATGCCGCCGAGCGAGCACTTCCTGGGAACTGCCGAGCCCTAAATCGGCTGCGACGAAGCTCACACAAGGCCGAGCTGGGGCTCAGCGTTCCCAGGGGCGCCAAGAGCGCGGATGGAGATCACTTCCAGAAGGAACTCTTTTCGTGACGCCGACCCGCCCATTCTCATGAAACTTCCCGGCTCTGCTGCGGTAACTCATTCCCGCAGGTTTCGTTCCCGTGACGGCTCAGGCGTATACTTCTTAATGCGTATTGTTTGCTTAGGCGTGCCTGCTACTTCGACCGCCGAACAAACCACTATGGAACCGACCAAGATCAACCTCGTCAAAAGTCCCGGAATGCTCGCGCTCGGCGCATTTCTCATCCTCAGCGGATTGAGCGCCTTCATTCATATCAGCTTCCTTGGCTACATTGCCGCGATTCTCGCAATTGTCGCGGGTGCCTTGATCCTGATCGGCAAATAAGTTGCGGGCCTGTTGGGCCGCGTCCGGCTCAGAACTCGTCGCTGAGTTCGTGCAGCTTTCGCAGCAGCGCGCCGCGGCGGGTTTCGTATTCGGTGCGGCAGCGCTCGAACGATTCCGCTTTCGAGGAGCCGATCATCAAGCGGAAAGTCCCAATCGCGAAGGGCACGAGACCGATCAAACTGACCCATGGTGGCAGCGGGCTGGCCGAGACCAGCGCCATGCCGACGACGCTTCCGACCATGAGGATGATGCAGTTCTTCACGTTCGTGGGAGGGCGCTCTACGAGGCGGCCGTTGGGCGCCCGGACCATGAATCGTTCCTGGTCGGACTCCCACTGGCGCTCCACGGCGGCCAGTTCAGCTTCGAGACGCACTCGCTCGTTTACGGACATACTCCGGACGTAACGCGACGCGCTCATCCGGCGCAACCATGGACGTGCTGGAATGCTCGCGCGCTATGGCGCGAACTCACCCATGCCCGAGGCGTAAGCGAGCAGCAGGGATTTCTCCTCCGCAGTCCAGTCGTGCTCCTGGGCCTTCGCCACGCCGAGCACGCCTCGCAATTCGCCCTCCACGAGCATGGGCACGGCGAGGGATCCTTCCATGCCGGTCGACTTCGCGGCGGGACGGGCCTGGCCGGATGTGTCCGTCTGCAAGTTGCAAATCGAAATCGGCGCGCGCTTTTGCGCGGCCAGGCCAGCGATGCCCTTGCCGATGGGGACGGTGCCGATGAT
>CBHXZU010000012.1:0-25174 GCA_966125105.1 uncultured Prosthecobacter sp. | reverse complement strand
CAGAAGTGAGGCAAGCACTTTGTGAAATTTTTCACAATCTCGTTTCCTTGACTCGGCGAACCGGCGATTCCGAGTGAGGCTAACTGAGACGTTATCCGAGAACGGAGGCCGAAAACTTACGACACGGGGATCGCCGATGTCGCCGAATCGGTGAGCAAGTTCGCCGCCGCGATGAGCCAGTAAGCCACCGCAAACGCGCGGAGCTTCTCTCTTTGAGTTCGGATGGCCCTTGCCGACCGGAGGGCGTAGTCTCTGACCCGCCTTTGATAGACGGGGGGGGCGAGCACATCTGTCTATGCAACACGAAGGCGGGCCGGAGACCACGCCCTCCTGTCGGGGAGACCACCCGACGGATATCACCGCGTAGTCGTTTCCTTCGGGCCTTGTGGTGTTTACGCAACAAGCTTACATCGCGTTCGCCGCGCCTTGCATCGCGTTTGAGGCGAGCTTGCATCGCGTTTCGGGCGATCTGAACATCGTTCCGGGAAGGATGAACATCGTTCCGCGAGACCTGGCATCGCGTTCCCGGGCCTGGAAACGCGTTCCGCGAGCCTTGCATTGTATTCCCTCGACCTTGCAACGCGTTCTTTCGACCCGGAAACGCGTTTTTCATGGCTTGCATCGCGTTCAAGCGCTCTTGCGTCGCGTTCTGGCACCCCTTGCATCGCGTTCCAGACGCTAAAACATCGTTCCGCGACCCTCGCAACGTGTCTCGCGGCGCCCGGGCGTAATCCCGCGGCGCGCCGACTTTGTGCCGCGTCAACGCAGCGTAATCGCGCATCGATCCAACACCGTGTCGCTTCGATTTGACTCCGCGTCGCCACGGAAAAACCCTCCGCCGCGGCGATGCGACTTTGCGCTGCGGCACATCAATTTTGCGCCGTTTCGACGCGATGGATTGTGGCCTTTCCCCTGATCGGACGCGAGCCGAAGAAGTTACGTCGATACCAGGCACCGTCGGGCAGCTTCCCGCTCACTCAGCGGGACCTTTTTTCGTGCTCATCTCTTGCGCTTTTCGTCCCAAATCGGCACAACCCGCGCCCCCGAAAAACCCGAATATGCCCAAAGGAATGAACGAGGCTCAGTTCCTCACCCTGCTGCAAAAAGTCCTACCGAAGACGATCAAGGATCCGCACCTGGCGGACAGCATCTACGAGGCGGTGCACAAAGAGGTGCAGCTGCATAAGAATATCGCGGCTTTTGAGAAGTTCTGCGAAAAGGAAGGCATCCCGGATGCGGCGCCGGAGACGGTCGCGCAATTGCAGACCGAGTTGGAAGGCAAGTTTGGCGAGGAAAACGTGGAGATTACCCCGGATGAGAACGGCGCGAGCCTCGAGGTAGAGATTACCCTCCCCGACCGGACAGTGAGCAGCAAAGTGAAGGTAGACCCATCTGTGGCGGAGGAAGAGATCAAAGTTCCATTTGTTCCATGGCCCGTTTCGCTTCCGGAAGATCCGGAACTCGTGTGGGCGCTGGGCCGCCGCGAGGATTTGGGACCCGACGAAGCCGCCCGCGCACTAGCCTCGATCGAGCAGGAGTTTTGGGAAACGAAGAAGGGCCTCGAATTGCAGAAGAAGGGAACGGAAAAGACGTTCGCCGAGTTCATCACCCACGTGCCGGCTTCGGCCCTGAAGGATAGCGGGCTGAAACGCCATTATAAGGAGCCGGAGATCCTGCGCTCGCTCCGTCGACTCGGAGGCGAAGCGCCCATTGACGTCGACGTGAACATTCCGGCAGGAAAGTCCAAGCTGGCGAAACCCGCACCCGCCGCCGAGACCGAGCCCGACCCGGACGAAGAGGCCGCCTAACGAGGCCCAAGGTCAGCCGGGCTCTAACTGACCAAGGTGAAGCAACGTGGCAGAGCCGGCCCGGGTCTTGCCAAAACAACAGCCGGAACGGCTCTAACTAAAGTATTTGCAGCCGCGCCAATCCGGGCGCTGCGTGGCTGCACGCGCGGTTTGCAGTCCCGCACACCGTGCTTCAGACGCCTTCGACGACGAATCGGTTGCACCACCTTCAGAACTGATCCGGTTTCCCCGGTTTGTAGTTTTCGAAGAAGAGCCGGGCCGGCTCTGCCACTTTAAATGTGCTCCATCCCGACGATGCTCCCCTCTACGGCAAGAGCCAGGGCGTCGCTCAATTTCGGAATCGTCCGGACAAACCGGGCAAACGCCGGGATGCGGCCAGGGTTGCGCGCCAGGTAAGCGAGCAGCCGAACCGGCCGAGGCCGCTGCTTTTCCAAGTGGAACCACTCTGAGAATGGCACCGGCAGATCGGTTTCCGCCGCATCGCTGATCACTCGGACTGCCAGGACCGGCACTGATTTCTCTGCACACACCCGGGCAACGGCGTCGGTTTCCATATCGACCGCCTGCGCGCCGGTTTGGGCGTGAAGAGCTCGTTTGGCCGCCGTCGTCTCCACCGGCAGATCGGCTGAAATAATCCGCCGCGAACTATGGGAGGAGATTTCCTCCATGACAATGTCGCCAAGGCTTAGCTTCGGCGAGAGCGCCCCGGCAAACCCTGCAACCACCGCCAGCCTCCACGTCCCGTCTTCAAATACCGCCTGCAAAGTTCGCTCGGCGGCAGCAGGCCCGATCCCAATGTGAACCACCCCCACTTCTGTGTGCCCGATTTTTCCCCGGGCAAAAACCACACCCGAACCCCGCCGAAAGCCCTCCAATCGCCGGCGAAAGGCGCGGCTTTCCTCCGGGCGGGCAAAGGCAACGAGAACGGGTGCGAGATCGGACACGGGGGTGGGAGTCATGCCCGGAACTGACTGCCAGAGCAATGACGCGAGCGCCTTCCCTTGCAAAACAGGAGATTCTCATGGCATAGCCATCTCCGCTTGCCCTTTGGCGCCCTTCTTTTAACAAGCGATTTTGTTGGCGCCACCCTCTCGCCTGCCTAATTTCTTATATTCTTTCCTGACCCCGAGCTATGATCACTCCTGTCCGGTTTCACCGCCTCGCCGCCGGTTCAGCGGCCGTCGCTCTCGCGATTTCCGCCGCGGCGCTAGTTCCCACAGTGCAGGCGCAAGCACCTGCGCCACCGGCCCCGCTGACCGCAGGCGACGCCAAGGAGTTCGAAGCGGCTGCCGCGCTCTTCAACGAGGGAAAATGGGAAGAGGCGATGAAGGCGTTCGAGGCCTTCCGTAACAAATACAAAATGCTTTCGCCGCGGTCGCTCGACGCGCATTTCATGCTGTCGATTTGCTACCTGCAGCAAAAGCCGCGTCCGCTCACCAAGGAAGCCGTGAGCACGCTGCGACTATTGCTGGCGGACAAAAAGTTCGTTGATCCAGCCAGTCGTGAACAGGCGCAATTGCTGATCGCAAAAGCCTACACGATGGAAGGCGCCGGCATGCCGAATGAGACCGACGTGCAGAAGGGCGCGCAGGTGAAGGTGTTCGAGGAAGCGATCAAGGAATACGGCGTCTTCATTTCCACGTATCCGGCGTCGAAGAGCGGCGACACCGCCTATTTCCTCACGGGCACACTGCAACTCAGCAGCGAGAAATACGAAGACGCCATCAAGAGCTTCGGCACCGTCTTCCAGAAATACCCAAACAGCCCGCTGCGCATGTCCGCGCTGATGAATATCGGCAAGACCTACATGTCTCAAGGCTACGGCTTGATGGGACCGAAAAAGGGGAAGGAAGCCACTGAAGCAGACGTAAAGGCCGGCCTCAACATCCTCGAAAACAACGCGATTAAGTCCCTGACTGCGGCTTATCAGCAGAGCGGCGATATCGCGATTCAAAACGAGGCAGTCTACTACATCGGGCAGATCCAACTCACGCGCAGTCAGCACGCGACTGGCGCCGACGAGGCTGCGACGAAGAAGGCTCAAACGGAGTTGCTCGACAACTCGCTGAATGCCTTCCGCGCCGTCCGGAGTCGCGAAGAGGTATTGGTCGCGCAGGACGAGAAGATCAACGCGCTGAAGAAAGCGATCCAGCTCTTGAAGCCCGGCACGCCGGAGTATCTGCCGAGCAAGTCATACTACGAAAATCTGATCGATCTCGAAGCGGAGAAGAAAACGAAGTTTGAAACCGAGCAGGACCAGTTCTTGGGCGCGCGCCTGGCGATTGCCCGCATTTTCCTCTTCCTGAAGAAGCCCGACGAATGCCGCGTGCTGCTGCGTTATTTGCAGGGACAAAAGGAAATCCTCGCAAAAGAGAAGGACGCGCAGGCGTCGATCGCCGCGCTGCTTTGCCTGACCTACGTCGAGCAGAAGAACTTGAAGATGTCCTTGGAACTCTACGAAGCGTTCCGGAAAGAGTTCAAAGGGCACCCAGAGGGCGACAATCTCCCCTTGCTCCTCGCGAATCTTCTGCTGGAGAACGGCCAGCCGGAAAGGGCGGAGGAGATCGTTGCCCAGGGCAAAGACGACTATGCCCCGCGGGAAGCCTCGGCGGGAGTTGCCGCATCAACAGGCTGGCGGTTTGCGACGGATGCAAACCAGATCTTGATCGCCTCCTATTTGCAGCGGGGCCAGTACGACAAAGCGCAGAAACTTTGCGAAGATGTCCTGAGTTCGAGTCCGAAACCCGAAGTCGAAGTGCAGGTCCTCTTCTTGAAGGGAACCGTGCAGCGAGCCATGGCCTCGAATAGTGGCAAGGGCAGTCTGGCAGACGAAGCCGCTGCCACGTTCCAAGTAGTCCGCGATAAGTTCCCGGAAACGACGCAGGCGGAGGACGCCTGGTCGGAACAATTGGGAATCTGGGCGGGCCGTGACCCGAAGAAGGCGCAGCCAGAACTCGAGAAGTTCCTGAGCCAATTCAGCGGCGGCACCGGCAAAAGCCCGAATACCAAGAACAACGTGCCGATCGCGCAATTCCGCCTCGGCCAGGTGCTCGACGCGCTCGGCAAGAAGGATGAATCCATCAAGGCCTACCAGGCGGTTTACGAGAAGTATCCCGAAAGCGAGCCCGCCCCCGGCGCGTTCTTCAAGATCTTCGACATCTACAAGGAACGGAAGGATTACACGCAGTGCGCAAAGCTGATGGATGAATTCATCCAGAAGTATCCCGAGCACGAGAACGTATACTACGCCTTCAGCAACATGGCGGAGTTCCTGTTCAGCGGGTCGCTGAACACCAAGGTCGGCAAAGATGGCAAACCATTGCCCCCGGCCCCGCCGACGCTCCAGGACACCGAAGCCGGCGAGAAGAAGCTCCTCGACTACGTCGATTACGAGCTTTCGAAGAACTTGAAAGAAAAGCGCGGGGACGGGTCGCTGTTGAAGATTGCCGATCGATGGACGGAGCGCCTCTCGAAATTGCCCTCTTACGTGACGCAGAGCAACGAGCAGAAGCAGATCTGGCAGCGCGGCATCGAGGGCATCACCACTGCGGTGGAAAAGATGATCAAGAATTACCCGAACGGCGAGAAGCTCGGTGACGGGCTGGAGCGCCTGGTTGCTGCGCAGCAGCAACTGCTCAAAGCGCAGGTCATCGATGAAGCAAAGGGAGAAGCTTACCTTCGCAAGCTCGCGAACGAAGCGCCGACGCCGCAAGCCAAGGCAAAGCTCATGTTTGCGACGGCGGCGTTCGTGCAGGACAAGGATCCGAAGAAGGCCGCATCGATTCGCTCCGAAGGGTTCAAGTCAGTGGAAGGCGGCGCCGCGCCGAAGCCTGAGGAAGGCAAGGAAGCCCCGCCGGTATTCACTGCGAACGATTGGGATCGCTACCTCTCGGATTTGACCGAGGCGAAGAAGTTCGACGATGTCACCAAGGGCATTGCGCAGATCCGCTCGGAATACAAGGCCCCCAAGGAAGGCGAAGAAGCGCCGACGCACGTGGAAAACGCGCTCGCCGTTGCGCTCTACTGGGAGGCCAAGGTGCTCGACGAACAGGGCAAAAAGGTCGATGCCGGCACCAAATACGCCGAACTCGCGAAGAAGTATCCGAACTCTCCGAAGGTTCTCGAGGCGGATTACGGCATCATCGCCGGCCAGCTCGAACAGAGAAACTTCTCGGATCCGACCTTTCCGGATCGCTTGAAGAAGATCATCACAAAGTCGACGACCATGAAGTCGTTCGAATTGCCCGCCAAGGCACTGTTCGCGATCGCGCAAATCGAGGAAGCCAGCAAGGACTTCGATAACGCGGCCAAGACCTACCGAAAAATCCACACGAGCTACGAGAGCGTGCCCGATATGGCAGCGAAGGGTCTCTGGGAAGCCGCTCGGATTCTCGAGGGCCAGGCCCGCGGCACAATCGCGGTGAAGACCCAAAAGGAACTGCAGGCCGCCGCGCAAGAGAAAGCCGCAAAGGCCAAGGCGGCTCGCGAAAAGGTGGAGGCTGAGAAGAAGAAAGCAGAAGCCGAAGCCGCGAAGGCAGACGGAAAAACCGCGGATCCCAAGTCGGGAACACCCAAGGCCACGGACGCAAAGCAGCCGGACGCCAAGGCTCCCGGTGTTGCCAAGACCGAGGCGGCGGCACAGAAGAAGTAGCAGCACCTGAATTCGACTTACCTAATGTCCCTTCGCACACTCCTCGTCGCGATTACCTGCGCGTCTGCCACCATCACCGGTTGCGCCAAGAAAACGGAAGCCGAACTCGCTGAACTCGAACGCGCGAAGATTCGCGAAGAGAAGCGCCAGGAGGCCATTAAGGCCTACTCGGATCTCGCGGCCAAGTTTCCGAACGATCCAAACGCGCAGAAGGCCGCTGCGAAGGCCAAGCAATTGGAAGCCGACGCGCCGAAAAAGTAGTCTTTCCGACTCATGCCGCGTGAATCGGCGGATGCCCGCGCCAAACGCACTCGCCAAATCGTCGAGCAGCTTCAGCGCGTTTATCCGGACGCGCACTGCGAGCTGGATTACACCAATCCGCTCGAACTGCTGATCGCGACAATTCTCAGCGCGCAATGCACGGATAAGCGCGTGAACATCGTTACCAAGGAGCTGTTCCGCGTGTGCAAGACGGCATCGGATTACGTAGCGCTGCCGCAGGAGCAACTCGAAGAGATCATCAAAACGACGGGGTTCTTTCGCGCCAAAGCGAAGAACATCAAAGCCTGCTGCGCGGATCTCGTCGCGAAGCACAAAGGCACCGTCCCGAAAACGATCGATGAACTGACTGCGCTCGCCGGTGTTGGCCGGAAGACAGCGAACGTCGTGCTCGGCAATGCCTACGATATCAACGTGGGTGTCGTCGTGGACACGCACGTGCAGCGCTTAAGCGGACGCCTGGGGCTCACGAAGGAAACGACGCCGGAGAAAATCGAGACCGACCTGATGAAGCTGGTCCCGCAGGAGGACTGGACGCTCTTCAGCCACTGGCTGATTTGGCACGGCCGGCGCCGCTGCATCGCGCGAAAGCCGGATTGCCCCGGCTGCGAGATTCGCGCGCTTTGCCCTCGCATTGGAGTGAAGGATGCGGCGCCAGCGAAAGCCTGATCTCACCCACAACCGCGAAGCGGCAAACATTGTGGCATAGCCTCCAAGGCTGTGTGGCGAACGTGGCATTCAGAGCACCGGCCGGATCTGCTTTCCACCTCCGCAAGAACGCTTGCGCCAAGGAGCGGCGATCTCCAGGTCGCCGGAGGGGATTGCGGGTGCGGAGCCCTCGGCGATCCGGAAAAGACGTTTGTCAATCGCGACAGGAATCAGCCCATCCAACGCTCGTCTTTTTCGACATTCCTGCCCAGTCCTTGGTTGGCACGATTCTTCACAGCCTTGGAAGGCAATGCCACAAAGTTTGCGCTTCACGGTAAGTTAAACCAACCGGCAGCGCGCGAGGTCCTGGGTATCCACCATTCCCACTGGCCGACGCGCCTCATCCAGGACGACGAGGTCATCGATACGGTGCTTTTCAAGCACGTGCATGACTTCAAACGCCAGCGCGTCATCCCGGACGGTAATCGGGCGGCGCGTAAGATAATCGGTGACCGGAAGCTCGAGGAGATTCGGGTGACCGGAGAGATAACGCCCAAAGTCGCCTTGCGTGAAGATGCCCTCGAGCCGCCCTTCGGCATCGACCGCAACAGCACTCCCCGCCCGGCGGCGCGCCATCTCCTGGATCACGTCGCGGATAACGTCCTTCGCGGTAATGAAGGCCATCTGCTCCTTCCCCCGCATGATTTGCTGCACGGTCATCAGCAGCGTGCGGCCAAGTTTTCCCGCGGGATGATAACGAGCGAAGTCGTCGCGAGTAAAACCGCGCGCCTCCAGCAAGGCCATCGCCAGCGCATCGCCGAGAATCAGCATCGCCGTCGTGCTTGCGGTCGGCGCGAGCTCCAGCGGGCACGCTTCGCGTTCGACCGAGGCATCGAGATGCAAGTGCGCATTCTTCGCGAGAAAGGACTCCGGACGCCCCGTCATCGCGATGATCTTCACGTCAAACCGCGCGAGCGCGGGGAAGACATCCATGAGCTCATCCGTCTGCCCGCTGTTGCTCAAAATGAATACAACGTCCCCGTCACAAACGATGCCGAGATCGCCGTGCAGGGCATTCAACGCGTTGAGCATCACCGCCGGCGTGCCGGTGCTCGTCAGAGTTGCGGCGATCTTTTCGCCGATGTGCCCGCTCTTGCCGACACCAACGACCACGACCTTGCGCTGCCGGTTCACCGCATCGCGGATCAATTCGACGGCTCGGCCAAATGTTTCGTCCAGCCGATCGCCGACGCGACGGGCTTCCGCCAGTTCCAAGTCGAATACGCGGCGACCGCGTTCCAAGTGGACGAGCGGATTGCTTGAAGCTTGCGAGGACATTCCCAGCAGGATAAGGCCCGCGTCCCTTCCTGAAAATGCCGAATCCTGAGTCCGCCGAACCGGCCGCACACACCCCTGCGCGCCGGCTCGTCGTCAGCTACATTGCGACGTTTTTGAAACCCGAGATGCTGCACGTATATCGGCAGGTCCGGCGCATGCAGCGGTGGGAGAACATCGTCTTCTGCCAAAAACGGGAAAATCAAACCGCTTTTCCCTACGACAAAGTCGAGGTCGTGCCGAAGCCGCGAACCCACCAACTGCGGCGCTGGTGGCAGATGAAAGTGCTGAAACAGCCGATCCTCATCTACGAGAGCGAAGCCCGGCACCTTCGTCGCCGAATCGAGCAAATAGGGGCCGATCTTCTCCACATCTATTTTGGCCACATCGGGGTGCATCTGCTCCCGCTGCTCGACATCCTGCCAATTCCGGCGGTCGTGAGCTTTCACGGAGCGGATGCGCAGGTGAACTTCGACCAGCCAAAGCATCGCGAATTGACCAAGCGGATGCTCAATCGCGTGAAGCTCGTCCTCACGCGCAGCACCTCGCTCGCGGACCGCCTCGTCGAAATCGGATGCCCTAGGGAAAAGCTGCGCCTGCATCGCACCGGCATTCCAATCGATGAGCTTCACTTTCGCCAGCGCACCCCGCCCGAGGACGGCGCGTGGCGCTGCGTGCAGGCGAGCCGCCTCATTGCAAAGAAGGGTCTCGCGACGACCCTGGGCGCCTTCGCGCAGTTTGCGAAGCGGTTCCCAAAAGCAAAGCTCACCTTCGCGGGGGACGGCCCACTTCGAGACACGGCCTGGAAAACTGTCGTGGATCTCGGCCTCGCGGAGCGCGTGAAGTTTACGGGCTTCTTGAGCCAGCCCGAACTGCGGTCACTCTACGACAAAAGCCACTTCTTCCTGCATCCCAGCGAGACGCCGGAAAGTGGCGATCAGGAAGGTGTGCCAAACGCCATGCTGGAAGCCATGGCGCTGGGGTTGCCGATTCTCGCCACCACGCACGGCGGCATTCCTGAGGCGGTGGAAAATGGCATCAGCGGAATGCTCGTGGCGGAGCGCGATCACGAAGCGCTTGCGCGGGAATTGATCGCGCTGGCCGAAGACCCCGCACGCTATCAGGCGATGAGCAAAGCCGCCGCCGACCGGGTAAGGGCAATGTTTGATCTGAAGGTCACAGCCGGGGCGCTGGAAAGTTTCTACGACGAGGCTGTCGGGCTGAAATAGCTGCGGAACGGAAGTAACGCTGCCCAGGAGGAAGGGCCAACTCGGGACTGCCAGGCGCCGCCCCACTGCCATTAAGTTAATCGGGGCTGATGCGCGATGAAGTGAGTCATCCTGAGAGAGCCTAAGCGACCGAAGGACCGCGCTCCACTCGTAGGGACCTCCTTAATTTCAAATCCGCCCCAAAACCTCCCCACGGAATTTGGTGTTTGCGAATGGCCCGGGGTCCTTCAGTCGCTTGAAGCTCCATCGGATGACCCACTTTATCACCCAACTTTCTGCCTTAACTTAACGGCAGTGGGGCAGCGCCTGCCGGTCCCGGCGAAGGGGCCATTCCCCGCTTCGGAGCATTTCTCGTCCTTCCGAGCCATTCCTCAAGGGACTAGCCAAAGCACCTTCCGCTGCTACGTTCGGCCTCGCATGAAATTGGCCCTCGCTCTGCTCGCTGCGTGCGCCCTGCCTGCTTTCGCTGAAGAAAAGGCGGACGACGCGCCGTATGAGCACTTTAAGACGCTTGCTCGCGCCATGCAGATGATCCGGCAGGATTACGTGGACGAGAAAAAGATCTCCTACGAGCAGCTGACGCGGGCGGCCCTGCGCGGCATGCTCCAGAGCCTCGATCCGCACTCCCAATACATGGAGGCCTCGAACTTCGAGGACATGAAGGAGGATACCGAAAGCCGGTTCGGCGGACTTGGCGTGCACGTCACGGAGCGAAATGGCGACCTCATCATCGTTTCGCCGATGGAAGATTCGCCGGGTTTCAAGGCGGGCCTGATGCCGGGCGACCAGATCATCAAGATCAACGGCCAGAGCGCGGAGAAGATGACGATCAGCGAAGCGACCGACAAACTGCGCGGCGCTCCGGGCACGAAGGTGACGCTGACCATTCTCCGCCCCGGCACCAAGGAGATCAAAGACTTCGAGCTGGTGCGCGAGGTCATCAAGGTGTGGAGCGTCAAAGACGCGAAACTGCTGTCCTCCGATCTCACCGGCGAAGCGAAGATCGGCTACGCTCGCATTACGCAATTCAATGCGCCGACCGCGGAGGAACTCGCTCGCAAGCTGGACGAGTTGGAGAAGCAGGGCATGCAGGGATTCATCCTCGACCTGCGTTTCAATCCAGGCGGGCTGATCAATTCCGCAGTCGATGTGGCGGGCATGTTCCTGCCACCGGCGACGGTGGTCGCGACCACGGAAGGCCGCGTGCCTTCGCAATCGCGCAAATACACTGCAAACCCGGCGCTTCGGCGGCGCGCAAATTACCCGCTCGCCGTGCTGATCAATTTTGGTAGCGCCAGCGGCAGCGAACTCGCGGCGGGCGCGTTGAAAGATACAAACCGCGCGATCGTGGTCGGCGAAACGTCATTCGGAAAAGGCAGCGTGCAAAGCATCATGCCGATGCCCGACGGCTCCGCCCTGCGTCTCACGACGGCGAAGTATTACACGCCGAGCCACAATCTCATTCACGAGCACGGGATCACGCCGACGATCCGGGCGACGATGACGCCCGACCAGGAACGCCAGCTCATGCTCAGCCGCCGCGAAGATCTTTCCGACGAGCAGCGCAAGAAAGAGCTCTCCAACTACCGCGACTCGCAGCTCGAGCGGGCGGTCGATGCGCTCAAGGGCGTGCTCGTTTACGCGCAAAAGGCGGGGAACTAGGTGCTGGTCCTCGCGCTAGAAACATCCTGCGACGAAACCGCGGTCGCCATTCTGCGTGGCGAAGAATTACTCGCCAGCGAAGTAGCTTCGCAAATCGCGGTGCACGCTGCGTACGGCGGCGTAGTCCCCGAAGTGGCTTCCCGCAATCACATTCGCGCCTTGCGCCCCGTGCTCGATGCGGCGCTGGCCACGGCAGATGTCGCGCTCGCGGATATTGATGTCTTCGCCGCGACGCGCGGACCAGGCCTCGCGACATCCCTGATGATTGGGCTTTCGGCCGGCAAAGGTCTCGCGGTGGGATTTGGAAAACCTTTCCTCGGCGTGAACCATATCGAGGGGCATTTGCTCTCGCCCTTCTTCGGGCATGGCGGTCCTCGAGCCGCCGTCGGCCTCGTGGTGAGCGGCGGGCACACGATGCTCATGGACGTGCAGTCGCTCGGAAACTACAGGCTGCTAGGCCAGACGCACGATGACGCGGCGGGCGAGGCTTTCGACAAAGTCGGCAAGCTGCTCGGTCTCCCGTATCCCGGCGGGCCGAACGTGAACCGCCTCGCGAAAGACGGCGACCCCAAGCGCTTTGACTTCCCCAGATCGATGCTCCACTCGGGCGACTTCGCTTTCAGCTTCAGCGGCCTGAAAACGAGCGTGCGCTACATGCTGCCAAAGCTGGCGGAACTCCCCATGGCGGATGTGTGCGCGTCGTTCCAGGAAGCAATCGTCGACGTGCTTGTGACAAAGACCGTCCGGGCGGCCCGCGAACTGGGCCGGAAAACGATCGCCTTGAGCGGCGGCGTGAGCTGCAACACCCGCCTCCGTGAGAGAATGGCGGCCGCCTGCGCAAAGGCGAAGATCGAGCTTCTCATCGCCGAACCCGCGCTCTGCACGGATAATGCGGGGATGATCGGCTACGTCGCCGCGCTCCGAGCGGCCGCTGGCGAGCGAAGCGCCCTCACCTGCGACATCGATCCAAACCTCCGGCTCCTGGCGTCCACGTCGGCGAGCTAGCAAGGTCGCACCTCGAGATCATCCCGCGTGAATACAGCGCGGATCACGTTCCGTGCTCGCTAGATAATTCCCGCTTTGCTTTTCCTACGGGATGAGCACCTCCGAGCCACGCCCAACTAAACGGTTGCGGCTGCCAGTCATCCGCTGGTTGCGGCGTTGGCGAGTGGCGGTGATTGCAGCCATGGCGATCGCTGCGGTGCTGATTTCCAGCGCGCACTGGTTTCGCACTCTTCCTGCTCCGGAACGATGGGAAACGCAGGTCTATGACATCCGTTTTCGTTCGCGCGGAGCTCAACCCGGAAACCCAAACATCGCGATCGCGGGCATCACGGAGGGCAGCCTGAACGCCGACAAATTGAAGCAGGACGCTGCGACATCCCCCACGGTCGCGCTGATGCAGCAGAACACCTGGCCGTGGCCGCGAACGATCCACGCTCAGGTTATCGAGCGATTATTTGAGTGCGGGGCTCGTATGGTTGCGGTCGACGTCGTTTTTGCCGCGGAGCGCGCGGAGGACGATGCGCTCGCTGCAGTGCTTTCGAAATTCAAAGACCGCATCGTGCTCGCGTCGATCGTCCAGGATTCCGAAGGCGGACTCACCTTCTTCCAACCAAACGCCCGATTGCAGGAGGCATTGAAGCCCGCGGAAGCCATCGGGTTCGCCTCCTACTCAAAAGACCAACTGGATGGCGTCGTGCGGCACTTCAATTTCCGCACCTCCGAACTGAGAGAGTTTGGGATGGATGATGATTCGCAAAACCTCCTGAACTTCGCGGCCCTCGGAGCAGCAAAGTTTTCAGGAGGCACCGTTGGCCACGGTTACCAGCAGCTCCTGAACTACCAGGGGCCGGAGAAAACCTACCAGCACGTGCCGGTGAACGAGATTTTCGTAAAGGAACTCTTCGAGCAGGGCTCGCGCTATGACGGAGGCAAGGTCTTCAAAGACAAACTGGTCTTTTACGGCCCGATCGCCGAGGTGCTGCACGACGTGCACAACACGCCCTTTGGCATAATGCCGGGAGTAGAGATCCACGCGCAGCTCGCGGCGAGTTTGCTGAATAAGCAAAGCCTCAGCTGGGCATCTGAACCATCGTGGCGAACGCTGGCGGCCATTCTGGCGCTCGCGACGGTCGCCGTAGTAATCCTCATTCGAAACCCAGCGCTGCAAGTGGTCAGCGTGCTCGTGCTGGGTGCTGGCTATTGGTTTGCCACACAATTCGCTTTTTCGCGTTGGGGCTTGGTCTTTCCCGTGATCCCTCCGCTTTTTGCGATGGCGGCAACGGGCGCATTTGGGGTCGTTTTCCTATTCTTCCTCGAGCAGTGGGAGAAATCCCATACGCGGAAGGTGCTGAACCAATTTGTCTCCAAGCGAATTGCTGCGGTAATCTTGAAGAACGCTGAGTATTTCGAGCACGGTAGAGCCGGTGAGCGCCGGCCGGTAGCCATACTCTTTACCGACATTCGCAGCTTCACTTCGTGGACCGAGACCGCCCAACCCGAACACCTCGTCGGTCAGATGAACGAATACTTCCAACGCATGGTTCCGCTCATCGAAGACAACGAGGGGAACGCGCAGAAGTTCATTGGCGACGCGATCCTCTCGGCTTGGGGAGACACGCATACGCACGGCTCGCAGGAAGACGCCCGCCGGGCTGTCGCCACGGCGCTCGCGATGCGGCGTGCGCTGCAGGCGCTCAACGCGGATTGGGGAAATCGCCCGGACAGGAAGGTGATCAGCATCGGCATGGGTGTGAATTATGGCGACGTGGTCGTCGGTGTGGTCGGGCATCCAGACCGCCGCGAATATACGGTCCTTGGCGACGGGGTGAACTTCGCCGCGCGACTTGAAAGCGGAACCAAGCAGTTTGATACCGACTGCCTCGTCGGCGAAGGTGCCGAGGCCCTCACCCGCGATCATTTCATCTTTCGCCATGTCGACTATCTCAAGGTGAAGGGAAAGACCAAACCGGTGAACGTGTACACGCTGATCAGCGACCGCAGCGTGCCCCCGCCACTATGGCTCGATGCCTACCACCACGCCCGGGAAACTTATGTGCAGCGAGACTTCGCCAAGGCCGCGGAACTTTTCCGCAAGTTGAAGGAGCGCATCGGTGAAGAGGACTTCCTCTGCGACATGTATGCCGAGCGGTGCGAGCTTTACGCAAAAGAGCCGCCCGCTCCAGATTGGGACGGCAGCTTCACCATGACCGAAAAATAGGCCCGTCTCGACAAGCGCCGCGCGGAATAGACACTCCGCGCGACATGAAAGTTCTCGTTATCGGCAGCGGCGGGCGTGAGCACGCGCTGGTTTGGAAATTGAAGCAGTCCCCCAAGGTGGAGCAGGTCTTTTGCGCACCGGGCAATGGCGGCATCGCCGAGATCGCCACCTGCATCCCGCTCGAGATCCACGAGCACGATGCGCTGATCGACTTCGCCAAGCGCGAGAACATCGGCCTGACCGTCGTCGGTCCGGACGACGCGCTCGCCGCCGGCATCGTGGACCGTTTCGAAGCGGAAGGCCTCCGCATTTTCGGCGCAAACCAAAGCTCGGCCAGGCTGGAGTCATCGAAGGTTTTCGCAAAGGAGTTCATGTTCCGGCACGGGATTCCCACCGCGGCGAGCGGACAGTTCTCCTCCGCAGACGAAGCCCGCGCTTTTGCAGCGAAGATGAAGACGCCGATCGTGGTGAAGGCGAGCGGCCTGGCTCTCGGCAAAGGCGTGATCATCGCCGAGACCCATGCGGAAGCGGAAACGGCGATCCGCGAGGTCATGGAAGACCGGAAGTTTGGCGACGCCGGCTCCGAAGTCGTGATCGAAGAGTTTCTCGAAGGCCAGGAGTGCAGCATCCACGCGCTGGTCGACAGCAAGTCCTACCTGCTCTTTCCCAGCGCCCAGGATCACAAGCGCGCACTCGACGGCGACCGCGGGCTCAACACCGGCGGGATGGGAACATTCAGTCCGGCCGACAAAGTCCTGCCGCCCGAGTTGGAACAGCGCGTTCGAATCGAAGTCCTCGACCGCTTCATCGCCGGCGTCCAGGCGGACCGTCTCGAGTTCCGCGGCATGCTCTTCCCCGGCCTGATGATCACCGCCGACGGCCCCAAAGTGCTCGAATTCAACTGCCGCTTCGGAGATCCCGAGACGCAAGTCCTCCTCACCCGGCTCGAAAATGACCTGGTCGACCTCCTGGAAGCCACGATCAATCGTCAGCTACACACCATCGAAGCCAAATGGAAACCGGAAGCGGCCGTCTGCGTGGTCATGGCCAGTGGCGGTTACCCTGGATCTTATGCCTCCGGAAAAACAATCAAAGGCCTGGACGAGGTAGATGCGACCGTCTTTCACGCTGGAACTCGCAAGGATGGCGCGGGTTGCGTGACGGCCGGAGGACGTGTCCTCGGTGTTACGGCCCTGGCTCCCACGCTGGCGGAGGCCCGCGACCGGGCTTATGCATCCGTCGGCAAAATTCACTTTGAAGGCGCGCAGTTCCGCACCGACATTGCCGCCAAAGGGCTTTGAGCGTAAGCTCGGTCCGCTTTGCATGAACCGACGCATCGCACTCTCTGCTCTCCTCTTGAGCGTCACAGCTGTGGCCCAGGACACCGCCCGTCCCTCCAATGAGCAAAAGCCTGCGGGCGATGCGCCAACTCCGGTGCCCCGGGTTTCCGGCCCCGGCTTATCGGAGGGCGGGACTACAGCGCAAGCGGCGGCGAAATCCACCGAACCCAAGCCGCTTGGTTCCCGTGAGGCAGCCGATGCGCTGAGCGAGGATGAGTTGGGTCAAGTCGTCGACTTGCTGCGGAACAATTACATCCAACCGGATAGCCTGACGGAACTCGCAGTAGCCCGGGCGGGCGTGCAGGGTTTGCTCGATCGGCTCGGCGCAGGCGCACGCATTTACTCGAAGATCACGCCCACGACCGAGCCGCCGAGCCCCCTGCGCACAGAATTTCTCGGAGATGTCGGATATCTCCGACTCGGCTCGCTCACGGAACTCGGCGCGCTGGATTCGGCGCTCGAGTTGATGGCTGCAAAACCAGCCAACGCGCTGGTGCTCGACTTGCGCGCCACTCCGCATAGCACGGACTTCGAATTGGCGGCCGAGGTATGCCGCCGTTTTGCGCCGAAAGGCCGGATCCTCTTTTCCATCAAGCGGCCGAAGGTGAATGACGAAGAGATCCTTACCTCTCATGACGACCCTCGGTGGCGCGGATTGCTCGTTGTGCTGGT
This sequence comes from uncultured Prosthecobacter sp., assembly GCA_966125105.1. GTDB lineage: Bacteria > Verrucomicrobiota > Verrucomicrobiia > Chthoniobacterales > Chthoniobacteraceae > SXWH01. The sequence goes on along the minus strand of CBHXZU010000012.1, from coordinate 8,327 downwards.
CGACAGCGACACGGCGGGCGCAGCGGAGGTCATCGCCGCCGTGCTGCGCACGCATCTGCGGGCTTACGTGATCGGGCAGCAAACCAAAGGCGAGGCCGCGCAGTTTGAAGACCTGCCGCTGCCTAGCGGCAAAATCCTGCGCGTTGCGATCGGCGAAGTTACCCTGCCCGACAATTCACCTGTGTTTCCGGGCGGGCTTCAGCCCGACTTGAAAATCTCAGTGCCGCAGGAAAAGACGGACGAATTGCTCGTCGCGGCACTCACCGACGGCGTGGCGCCGCTCGCGGTGGATAAGGAACGCGCGCGCATGAACGAGGCCGCGCTGATTGCGGGCACGAACCCCGAACTCGACGCCGCCCAGGAACGCCAAAAGCAAAAGGAACGGGGCGAAACTCCGCCGCCGACCATTCGCGATGAAGCCATGCAGCGAGCCTTGGATTTCGTCACGAGCGTTCGCATCTTCGAGGCGGCGCGGCAGAAGAAGCGGTAAATTCGCTGCGCCAATCTGCGAAATCTGCGAAATCTGCGAACTCTGCGGTTCGGCGTTTGGCTCGCCCGGCAGAGGAAATTCCGTCCTCAAGGCGATGGGCGCGTTCCGAGCTAGCGCGCGTCCCCGCTGATTTCTCCAAACACAACGGCCTTCTTCGCACGATCGATCCCGATCAAGCCGCCAGACTTTGGATCCACGGCAATTCCTTGCCCTGGAAATGGCGAAGGGAGCCTGTCCTGCCATTCGAGGACTAAGCCTTTTTCCGGCAGGCGCAGACGATAGATCACACGGTGGTCGTGCCCGGTAGCCAGCAGGATGCCGTCGCGCCAGACGCCGCCGGAGATGCTGTATTTTCCGAGGTCCTTCACGACTTCTCCGGGATACGTCCACTCCGCGAGCTGCTTCCAATCCGCGTCAAACTTCACCAGGCGCGTGCGCGCATTGTCCGCCTCGTAAAAGGCGAAGGTGCACCACCAAAATGCCCCTTCGCGCACGACCCACGTAAGGCTGCCGTCCGAGGCGCCGAAGTCCTTAAACGTGCTCAGCACCATCGTCGCCGGATCAAGCACCTTGATCTCACTGTGCTCGGGTTTCGCCGGGTAATTTGAGTGCGCGCAGTAGACTTTCCCTTCCCAGACGAAGCCGCTGTTTAAATGCTTCGCATCTCCCGTGCTCACGGCAACGCGCGCACCCGTTGCGCGATCGTATTTGGCCACCGCGACGCTGCTAATGGCGTAGACAAATTGATCGTCCGCAGCCGCCGCTTGCACCGCTTCCGGCGCAGCCAGACGGCCAGTTTCCTTCACGATGCAGTCGCCCGCGAGCGCCACGAAGGTGAACGCAGAAATGCCCGCAACAGCGGCAATCACGAGGGGAATTTTCATCGGGAGGCCTGGGTTGCGGTGGCGGTCGGCTTTTCGTCAGGAAGAGCGACGCGAAGATCGAACGGCTTGAGCTCGATCCGATCGAGCACTTCGAGTTCAGTCACATCGAACGCGCGCTTGTTCGTCACGCGATACTGCACGTAGCGCGTCTTGATCGGCTTCTCCGGGATGAAACGGAACGTCGCGCCGGTGAGCTGTTCGTTATCCGGCATCATGAAGTTTACCGGGATGTCTTTGCGGCGCAGATCGGTCTGCAAAAAGCCGGCCGATTTGAAAGTGCTGCCGTCGTCTGACACGAGCACCTCCACCTTGTCTTTGATCTGTCCGCGCATGGCGTCGTGCCACGGAAACCCGTGGAAGTTCATGCCAAAGCTCGCGCACTCCGCACCTTCACCGAGATCGAGTGTGATCACGGGGTTCTTATTGCCGCTCCAAATCGCTCCGGACTTATACGATGTGCCGCCCGCATAGCTCGGGCCGACGACGCCGTCCGTCAGCTTCGTGCCATCCGGATCGCCCGCCTCCCACGTCGTCTCAGAGGGGACGGAAAGCGTGTAGCGCTTCCCCTCAGCCAGGTTCTTGCCGGTGGTGATCCAATGATCGACGTGCTTTACGCCGCCCGCATCGCGTCCATCGGAGTAGCCGTATTTTGCCTCCTTCGTCGCGCCCTTCAGATTCACCCGCATCGACTTCACCACCGGATGATCCGCGCCACCGACGTTGATCGTGTATTTGTGGGGCAACTTGCTCACGAGCTCTGTGTGGCTGCGCGAAACGGTGGTGTGATCCTGCTGCACTTCATCCCAGGCAAAGGTGACTTCCACCGGCTGCCCTTCCGGATCCGCGGGCTGATAGTTCGCCTCCATCCGCGTCGCGAAAATGCTGCACGCATCCGTGCCCGCCTGCGAACCGTTGAGGAGATACTTGAATAACACCGAACGCGCGCCCGCCGGGACCTCCTTCACCGTCTCGTAGTGAATCACATCCCACGGCTGCGCGGTGTCCGTGAGCGAATACGTCTGCTTCCACGTTTTTCCACCGTCGAAGGAATGCAGAAGATTGATGTGCGACTTAGGCGCGCGGTTGTAAAAGCGTCCGCCATACTCGATTCGTGTGATGTCGCGAGGCGCGTCCATTTTGAAAACCACCCACGCGTCTTCTTTCGCCTTCGTCGCGTGCAGCGTGCCCATGTAGCCGGAGTTCTTCTTCGCGAAGCTCACGTTCTGCTGCTCGACGATGTAGGGCGTGGCTTTTCCGCCGACCAATTCCGGCCAATACACGGTCGATCCGCTTTGATCGCCCGCGCCCACGTAGATCGTGTTCTTGCCCACGTTCAGCCGGGGCTGGGTCTTCGCGTTCAGCTGCGTAAGCGTGTCGAACGAAATGCGCCGAAGCTGCACTGCGGAGGGATTCGATTGCGCGCGCATCGTCACGCGGACGAGCACCTCATAAGCGCCGTTGACCTGGTCAATGAGCTTCAAGCTCACCGGATTCGTTCCCGTCGCCTCGCTCTTCCAGACATCCGTCCACGTGAGCCCATTCGTCGTGCTGATCGCGATCGAGGCCACGTCGTCTGCGCCCGCGCGATTCAGCGTCGCTTCAATCGCCACGCTGGCGATCACGTTCGCGCCATCGATCTTGAAGACCACTTCTGCCGGTTCGCCTGCTTTCACCGGCTCCACCCCGCCTTTCGTCGCGTGCGCATTCACAAGCGAGTGCGTCTGCTTGAGCAATGACTCGGGACTCAGCGCAGGCTCGAACTTCCACTCGCCGTTCCCCCTTTGTTTGAACTTTGCCTTTAGCTCCGCGTCCTTGCCGTTGTTATTCGGAATGTAAAAGTCCGGCGTGTCGCCGAGGCTCACGTAGCTGCGCGTGTAGGTCTCGTTTGGCCGAAGATTGAGAATGTAGCGGTGTCCCCGATCCCAGTCGTAGAAGTAGCTGCGATACTTCAGCCCGTTCGGATTGAAGCAGCGGTATTCTTCTTCGACGCTCCGGATCGAATCGGCTCCGGTGAGAAAGCCGTTCTTCGAAGTCGCATTCAGGCAGTGATACTTCGCGATGTGGCCCGGCTCCTCCTTGCCGTTGCTCGCCGCACAGCCTTGCGTTTTGCCGATGTCCTCCACGCTGGCGATCGTCTTGCCATCGCACAGGGTGTATATCGCGGACATGCTGTTGTCGTACATGTGCCAGCGGCCGCCGTATTCCACTTCGGCGACGGTGTGATTCGAGATGTCCCAATACTTCGCCTTCAGGCCCATCGCGTTCCAGATGGAGCAATTGATCCCTGAGATCGTGCTGCACATCGTGAAGCCGTAGTCGTTGAACTGCCGGATCGGATCGGTCAGCGCGAAGCCGTGCAGCATGATCGGGTTCGTTTGCCGGCGGGCTATGTGGTTCCAGTAGAACATCGCCCAGCACTTCTCCTCGGGCGTCGACCACTTCGAAGTGACGCTGTGCACGAGGCTCGGGAGATCCGTGTAATCCGGGGACGCGTCGGTCACGACACGGAGGTTGTTCACATCGGCGGATGCGGGCAGGAGCGCCGCGAACCCGGCGACGAAGGTTGCGCGATTTTTGGTGATGAGACGGTTCATCGAGGTGACGAGTTAGCGTGTGGTAGCCGCGCGTGGGCCGTAATGCGGAAGCGGTTCGTTGGCTTCGTAGGCGCCGAGGTCCGGACCGTTGCCGGCGAAGCCATCGTTCATGCCCGGCAATTTCTGGCCCGCGTCGATCGGCTTGCCCGATGCGCGGAGACGCAGGTCGACGGCCGAGTAAACTTTTTGCGCGTCGGTCGGGATCGCGATGTCGCTGGCGAAGAGTCCGGCAGATTCCATCGCGATCACGTTCTTATACACCGGCGCCTTCGCCTTCATCTCCTGCGGCGTCGCGTAACGGACGCCGTTCCACTTGGCGAAGAGCTTCCAGGGGCCGCCCGCGAGGCCGTCATAGTCGAAATCGCAGCCTGGCATTTTCGCCGAGGACTCGATCGCGTAGGCACCAGTCGTCCCGACGAACAGATTATTCCGCGTCCAGGAATTGCGCACTGGCTTTGGTGTCTGAATGAAGAACGGCTCTCCGTTCTTCACGATCGTGTTTTGAAAGATCAGCGCGCCCGATGGCGAGTTGTGCAATTTGAACGGCTCGGCGACGACATTGTAGAGCGCGTTGCGGAAGATGTAGACGGGGCCGCCGTAGACGGGCTGCGTGGAGACACCCTGGAAGATGTTCGTGAAGCGGTTGTGGAAGCAACGCACGTTACGTTCCGAGAAGTCCAACTCCGCGCCGTCGTCGGTCATCTCCGACACCTCGTTGTTGTGGTAGTCGATGTTCGCGCAGCGATCGGAAGGGAACGTGTCGACGGCATCGGCGAATCTGCTGATGCGGTTGTAGCACACGATGTGGCCCTCGCCCGTGAGTTGAATCCCTCGCGGATTCTCGATGCCCTTGGAGCGCGGCCACGTGCACGGACCTTCGATCACGTTGTCGGAGATGAACCAATCGCGAACGGCGTCCGTGCTATTGCGCGTGACGTAGATGCCGTACTCTACGTCCGACATCTTGCAGCGGCGCACCACCATCGCGCCGCTCTCGAGACCGACGATCGCTTTCCCGCCACGACGGATCGTGAGGTCCTCGAACCAGACGTCGTGGAGATTGTCCGCGCTGATCAGCCGGCCTTCGCGCTGCTCGCCGCCATCGATGATCGTTTCACCATCACCCGCGCCGCGCCAAATGAGAGGACGTCCGGGCTCGCCACTCTTCTTCACGACCAATGCGGGGTAGACGCCCGCGTGCAGCAGGAACGTGCAGTCCGGCGCGGCATGCGCATGCGCGGCTTGCACGCCCTTGAACGGGTCGGCCGCGGTGCCCGTTCCCCCGCCAGCCCCCGGCACCACGTGGAAGACCTTGGAATCCTTCGGAGCGACGGGCTCGGTCTTGGTGCGCGCCTTCAGCACCGATTCTTTCAACACGCCGCCATCCGCGTTCTTCGCGATCAGCTTCACTTCGTAATCCTTGCCTGGCTCGAGGAGCAGCAAACTTCCCGCGAAGAGTTTCGCGCCATCGGGCACTTCCACGCTCCCCTTACCTTTCGCCGGCTTGTGCGCGCCGGGCTCCACAGCAAAGAGCGGCGCGGCGTTGCGCCAATCGCCACCGGCGCCGCGATAGGCGACTTCGATTTTCGCGCCCTCGGAGGCGGGACTCAAAACCCACCGCATGCCGATCGAATGCAGCGATGCGCCTTCGAGCACGGGGTCCGTCACGTCCGCGGCACATCCACAACCCGCCACGATGAGCGAGGCTCCTAGCAATGCGGCGAAACGGCGGACGGTCATGCCGCGACTCGTAGTCCCCGGCTTGTGTTCCGCCAAAGAGCCGAATATTGAACCCGTTGAGTGAGCGGAGAAAACGCGATACGCCTTCAAGATATTGCGGAGAAAGCCGGGGTCAGCCGGGCCACGGTCTCCCTCGCGCTGCGCAATCACGCGAGCATTTCGGCCGACACGCGCGCCCGCATTCATAAGATTGCGGAGGAGCTTGGTTATCGGCCGAACCCGCTCGTCTCCGCGCTCATGTCGCACCAACGGCGCGGCAAGCCGCAGCAGCCGACCCACCTTGGGCTGGCGATGGTGATCAACTTCTCGCGGGGTGAAGTGTGGCACAAGTTTCTCTCCGAAGATCTCCTCAGTAGCGCGGCTTCGCGCGCCGAGCAACTGGGCTACCATCTCGAAGAGTTTTGGCTGGGTGACGCAGACCTCACCGCCCAGCAGCTCAGCTCCGTGCTTTATCGTCGAAGCGTGCCCGGCGTGATCATCGCTCCGCTGCCCGAGGCGCAGGGAGAGATTCAAATGGAGTGGAATCAGTTCTCCGCGGTGGCCATTGGTTTTTCGCTCCTGCGTCCGCAACTGCATCGCGTGACGACGAATCGTTTCCAGGGGATGCGCCTGGCGATCCGCAGCCTGCGGGAACTCGGCTATCGCCGGCCGGGGCTGGCGTTGCGGCTCGATCAAGACGCGCGCGTGGATCATCAATGGGGCGCGGCCTTTTCGTGGGAGCAGCAGCACACGGCACCGACCGCGCGCGCAGAAGCGTTCGTCGTCGAAGAAAAAGCGTGGACCGAGCAGAACTTCGCGCGCTGGTTCCGAGCGAATCGGCCGGATGTAATCGTCGGCTACGATCCCGAGATCATCGAGTGGCTGAAACGCCTGGGCCACAAGGTTCCCGACGACATCGGCTTCGCGCACCTCTGGGCGCCGGACACGTCGGGCGAGTTCGCCGGCATTTACCACAATCCCCCGGCCATCGGAGTCGCCAGCGTGGATTTCCTCGTCGGCCTCATTCAACGCAACGAGCGCGGACTCCCCGAATCGCCGCAGACGCTGCTGCTCGAGACCATGTGGCAAGATGGCGCCACGGTGCGGCGGGTGAAGCACAGGTAGTTTTTAGCCACGGTTCGACACGGATGAAACACGGATGGGGTGACGTGATTTAGATGGGGTGCATTGAACTCGCGGCCCCCACGTCACTCGATTTGCCCGCTGACTGCATCTAGACGCATCCCCAATAGGAGTTTTCAGTTAACGAGGCGGCGCGTGAATGGCTCGGGGTCCTTCAGTCGCTTAGGCTCCCTCAGGATGACCCACTTTTTTGCCGCGCGGATTGATCGAAGAATTCCGAGTGGGGCCGTTGTCGCACAGCCACTCACCTCAAGCACTCCACCCCTCATCTGTGTTTCATGCCTGTCCATCCGTGGCTTAAAAAACCTGCAGTGTCCCGGCTGGCGTCCTGCCAGTGAGCAGTGCGTAATGCGGGGGTGCGCGTCGAAGTTCTCAATACCGGCACCGAGCTCATGCTCGGCCACGTCATCAACAAGCACCTCGCCTATCTCGCCGAAGCACTCTTTCCCCTCGGCCTGCGGATCCAACGGCAAGTCACCGTTCCGGACGGCGACGCGATCCGGCAGTCGCTGAGCGAAACTTTTGCCCGCGCAGATGTTGTGCTCGTTACCGGTGGACTCGGCCCGACGACCGACGATCTCACGCGCGACATCACGGCGCAACTCCTCGGACTTCAACTCGTGCACGACGAGACGGTCATGCAACACATCACGGAGCGCTTCCGCCGCCGCAATCTCCCGATGTCCGATCGGATCGGCCTGCAAGCGCTCCGTCCACCAGAGGCCACCGTATTGCACAACGCTTTCGGCACGGCCCCCGGACTGCACATACCGCCCGTGGTCCTGCCCGGCTCGACGGAGAAATCGCCGCACATCTTCCTGCTGCCCGGCCCGCCACGCGAACTCCTGCCGATGGTCGCCGACTACCTCGTGCCAATCCTGCAGGGATTGCTTCCCGCGGGAGAGGTCGAAGAGATGAGTAGCTTCCGCGTCGTCGGCTTGGGCGAATCCATGGTCGAAGACGCCGTGGGCGCCGATCTTCTCGCGATGGGCCTCGAGGTCGGCTACTGCGCGCGACCGGGTGAAGTCGACCTGCGGCTGATCGGCTCGCGCCAAAAGCTCGATGCGGCTGCCGAGTTGGTGATGAAGCGATTGGGCGCCTCGATCTTCACCCAAGACTTGCGCTCGCTCGAAGAAGTCGTCGTGCAGACTCTGACCAAGCAGGGCCAGACTCTCGCGCTCGCGGAGAGTTGCACCGGCGGAACGATCACCAACCGCATCACGAATGTTCCCGGAGCTTCACGTGTTTTGCTCGGTGGTTACGTCACCTACGCAAACGAGGTAAAAACGTCAGCCCTCGGTGTGCCTGCCGAAATGATCCGCGAGCACGGCGCCGTGAGCGCCCCCGTCGCTCGCGCCATGGCCGAAGGAGCGATTCATGCCAGCGGCGCCGCTTTTGCCATATCCACCACCGGCATCGCGGGCCCCGATGGCGGCACGGCAGAAAAACCAGTCGGCACCGTTTACATCGCGCTCGCTCAACACCGGCACGAAACCG
>CBHXZU010000011.1:0-25771 GCA_966125105.1 uncultured Prosthecobacter sp. | reverse complement strand
AATCGTCATGAAGAAGCCCACTATCTCCGCGATCGCGGCAGCCGCTGCATTCATCCTCACGCCTGCGCCAGCAATTCACGCCGGCAAGACGACGAAGGAACCGGAAACGCCGTTATCGAAGACGATCGTCGAGGAAGAAACCCACGGGTCGATTTTCCCGTCATGGCCAGCCGGCGGCATCACCCTCGGCGCGGAGTTCAGCGAACACGCGACGGGCGGTTATCTGGATTCCGTCACCGGTCTCTGGACTTCGGGTGACCGCGAGTCGTTCCTCTTTTTCAATTCGCGCTATCATCTCGAGGACAACGATCAGTTCATCTCCGCGACCGGCCTCGGATTCCGGCAGATGATCTGCGATGGAAACGCAATCGTCGGCGCAAATGTTTACTGGGATTCGATCCACAGCGCGCATGACAACGATTTCGACCAACTCGGCTTTGGCGTCGAAGTGCTGACCAAGTGGGTCGATGCGCGGTTCAACTACTACCTGCCGGAAGACAATCAATACGAAATCGGCCGCTTTTCACGCTCGACGACGAGCCGCTCATTTCCTGCCAGGGGCATCCAAGAGACAACTACCACATCGTATCTCCGCCGCTACGAAGCAGGCCTCGAAGGCTACAATGCCGAAGTCGGCTTCCTCATCCCAGGCGTCGATCGGTATGCCGATGTGCGCCTCTACGGCGGGTATTACCATTACGACAATCCGTTCGGCGCAGACTTCGAGGGATTCAAAGCCCGCCTCGAAGCGCGGGTGTTGAATGGCGTTACGTTCGACCTCGAATACTGGGATGATGAAGAACTCAATGGTGGTCACTGGACCGGCGGAGTTCGCGTTACCATACCCTTCACCTTCGCCAATATCTTCCGCGGAAGAAACCCGTTCGAAGGCGCGGGCGACACGTTCAAGCCTTACCGTCGGGATTTGAAAGAACGCATGGGAGAAATGGTGATCCGTTCACACCGGATTCAGACCGTTTCCTCGGGCGACATTGTTGCGGATCGAACCATCGATTCCCGTTTCATTCCGACGACGAGTCATCCTTCGTCCGGGGGATCGCAAACCCCGCGGCCTTCTGGAGGCGGGTTCCCGTTGGAGTAGGACCCATCACAAAACTCTAGCGAAGCCAGGTCACCCGTTCCGCGAATGCGTGCAGGGCGAAGAACGAGGGACCGCGTGGGCGTTGCGGCTCACGCATCATCGCCCATTTGCCATCGGAAAGTTTGCGGGCGTCGTGGACTCGATCGGCCGGTGGCACGTCCCTCGGCGCTTCCGTCACACGTTTTACATTTGAAAGCATAGTTTTAGGCGGCAAGTTTGTCCGCTCGCATGGCACCGCGCAGTTTGCGCAGGCCGAGTTCGATACGGGTCTTGATCGTGCCGAGCGGGATTCCCGTGCGGGCCACGATGTCACGTTGTGAAAGGCCTTCCAGGTAAGCAAGACGGACTGCTTCCGCTTGGGCCGGTGGAAGCTGCGCGAGCGCATCTTCCAAGCGCGAGCCAATGTCGCGTTGCTCGATTTCCGCGTCACCATCGAGCATCTGGTCGCCCGATTCGACTTCCTCTCGCTCGCGCAGGCGCTGTTCAGCGCGGAAATAGGCTTGGAAGCGACGCACGCGGTCGAGGGCACGGCGGCGCGCCAGGGTGATCAGCCAACCCAGCGCGCGGCCTTTGTCTTCGGAGTAGTGTTCGGCTCGGTTCCAGATTTCCACGTAGACTTCCTGGAGAAGGTCTTCGCAGTGCTGGTCGTCGTAAACGCAGCGGCTCATCACGGATTTCAGCAGTTTCCCGTGACGGTAGTAGAGCATCGTGAGCGCGGCTTCATCGCGCTCCTTGATGCGGGCCATCAACACTTCATCGGAAGGGCCTTCTGGCGCGGGCGAGTTGTCGGGGGCCGGTTTAAGGATCAGGGCTGTCTTTTGCATAGCGAGTTCTCCTTATGCCCGCGCCATGCCAACACCCCTCTACCTCTGGAGAGCCCCCTACCAAGGGTGTCAAAAATGTCCGATTTCGCTACACTTCTGCAGCTTTGACACACATGTGGCCAGCACACGCCGTCCGCACATCAGGCCGGCTATTCGGTTCCGCTCGATTCAGCCCATCAATCGCATTTTCAATCGCGGCAAAGTCCTCGGATAATCCCGCATCGTCCTCAGACCGTCGGGCATCGTCCTCAGACGTCCGGCATTCACCTCAGATCGCCCGGCATCGACCTGAGATCATCCGGGGATATCTCACCGGGGCGTGAGGTAGATGAAACTCGGAGTATCCGTTCCCTTCCCTAAACGACATGGGTTCCGGACAGGCGCTAGGTTCGCTTTAGACAATTGGGGAGGAGCGGCTAACGAGCTATTTAGGGCTGTTTATGTCAATTTCAGCATGGGATTCTCGCACGCAAGGAGGAAGGGAGTTCAACCTGCTCCTCCCAAACCACTCCATCCCATGAACGCACTCAGCCGATTCATTCGGTGCCTCGTGCTCTTTGCCGCAGGCATCCACCTCGTTCCGACACTCCGCGCGCAGGTTCCCGATGGAAGTCCGGATCCCGCGTTTACAGCAGGAGTCACATCGGCCGGCGCGGTGATCAACGCCATCGCCGAGCAACCGGATGGCCGGGTTATTTTTGCTGGGCAGTTCGCTACCACCGCGATCGCCCGGCTGGATCCGAATGGCGCGATCGATGGCAGTTTCACAGCGAGCGTTGGCAGCCAACAAATTATCCGCGCCGTCGCACTTCAGCCGGATGGAAAGATCATTATTGCCGGAGATTTCGTCACCGTGAATGGCCAGCAGCGCGGTCGCATTGCGCGACTCTTCCCGACCGGAGAACTCGATCCTACCTTTCAAGCTGCTCCGGCCGTTGGCGCGAACGGCCCAATTCACTGCATCGCGGTTCAAGGCGACGGAAAGATTGTCGTCGGCGGTGATTTCACCGCCATCAACGGTCAGGCGCGCACTCGTCTCGCCCGCCTGAATGCCGATGGCAGTGTCGAAAGCGATACTACGTTCCGGAGTGCCAACGGCATCACCAACGGCCCGGTGTTTTCCCTGGCCTTGCAGCCGGATGGAAAGATCCTCGTCGGAGGCGCGTTTACGGTGCTGGCCGATCAGCAACGCAACCGATTGGCGCGACTGCTTCCGGATGGGAGTGTCGAAGGCAATGCGGGATTCGCGATCGGGGCGGGAGCGGATCAACCCGTGCGAGCCATTGCATTGCAATCGAACGGGAAGATCGTGATCGGAGGGGCATTCTCAAACTTCAATGGCGCACTGCGGGGTCGGATAGCCCGGCTGCACGCGAACGGCGGCCTTGAGAGCACCGACACTTTCAATTCCAGTGTGAACGGGACTGTCCAGGCACTGGCGATTCAACGTGACGGCAAGATTCTGCTGGGTGGCGCATTTGGATCCGTAAACGGCGCGGCGCGATCCTGCATCGCTCGCTTGAAACCGGACGGGTCCGTGGAAAGCGCGGCCGACTTCAATCCCAACGGGACAAACGGTCCCGTCCAATGCCTGAGTCTGCAGCGGGACGGAAAAATCCTCATCGGAGGATCTTTCACCGCAGTTGCGGGACAAACCCGTAATCGGCTCGCCCGGCTGACGAATACCGGGCGGTCGATTGATCCCGTTCATGAGCTGATGGTTGGTTTCCGGCAGGCGCCGAAAAGGCCAACGCGCGGCGCTCTTGTTGCGGGTCCCGACGGATACTACTGGGGCACGACTGAAACGGGCGGCTATGGTCACGGGACGATCTACAAAGTGAAGCCGGATGGCACCGATTGGCGGACGGTCATCTCCTTCACCCAGGATGGCGCGAAGAATCGGGGGCGAAACCCTGTCGGCGGACTCACCAGCGATGGTGCGGGGAATTTCTGGGGGACAACCATCGAGGGAGGAGTTCTTAACGAAGGCACGGTTTTCAAAGTAAACGCCACCACCGGAGAATTAACGACCATCGTCGAGTTCTCGTGGGATGGCCCCATCAATCGGGGAGCCTTTCCCGCCGGCACCTTGATGAAAGACGAAGCCGGGATCGTCTGGGGAACGACCAACGGTGGGGGAATCGGCGGATCGGGAACGGTTTTCAAAATCGATCCGGCCACCGGTATTTTCACCACCGTCATCGATTTTACCGGAATGGGGACCTTGGTCCCAGGAGCGGCGCCAAATGCAGGGCTCGTGAGCGACGGAAGAGGGTTTCTTTGGGGAACGACTTCCTATGGCGGCGCCTACAATACCGGCACGCTTTTCAAAGTGAACCGTAACACGGGTGAACTGACGACGGTCTACCACTTCAGCGATTTTGGCTTCCCCATTCACAGTCTCTGTCTCCGCGGGCCGGATGAGCTTTGGGGGGCAGCCGGGAACTCCCTCTTCAAAGTCAATCTGGACACTCAAATCGTGACCAGACTGCTGCAGTCGTCAAACGCGGTCCGTTCCGGACTCATTAACGGAGGTGACGGATTCCTTTGGTTTGTGACCGATGACGCGGGCTCGGGCTCGGATGGCGGAATCCTCAAGCTGAACCCTCAAACGGGGGTCGTTACCCTGGCGTATAACTTCACTGGCAATAACGACACGGGGCGACGGCCCGAAGCGCCGCTCGTTTGGGACGGCGCCGGGTCCTTTATCGGGACGACCAATCGCGGAGGGCGCACGGGTTTTGGCACGGTCTTCAAGTTTCATTCCGCAAGCGGAACACTGACGACCATTTCAAACTTCACGGACGAAGTGGCCCCCACAAAAGGCGAGTTTCCGTACTGCGGATTGGTCAGCGACGGCGCCGGATTCTTGTGGGGCACAACCCAGCATGGCGGCAAAGGGGACGGAACCATTTTCAAGGTAGATGAGGTCACTGGCGAATTGTTCACGGTGGTGGAGTTCGAAAAGAACGGCCCGGAAAACCTCGGAGAAGAACCGCGGGCCATGCTCGTGCCCGACGGGCAGGGTAACCTGTGGGGCACAACGTCTGAGCCGCTGGGGACCATCTTCAAGGTGAACACGAGCAGCGGGAAGCTCACCACCGTCTACCAATTCGTGTACGCGCAGGATGTATCTTTAGGGATTCGGCCGAACGCGGAGCTGATCAATGACGGGGCCGGATTTTTTTGGGGAACCACTCTCTACGGCGGGGCCGTCTATGGCGGGAGCGTGTTCAAGGTGAACATCAGCACAGGGGTAGTCTCCACGGTATTTGATCGGTTCGAGACGATCGGTGGATACAGCCCGTACGCCGCGCTTACGTCCGACGCAGCCGGGAACTTTTGGGGCACGACGAATGGCAGCGACGTGACTGACAGCGGCACGATCTTCAAGTTAAACAAGGCGACTGGCGCTACCACGCGGGTCGCCCTCCTCACCGGGTTGAACCCGCCGTTCCTCGGGACCGAGCCTCGCTCGAGATTGTTCGACGACGGAGTCGGGACCTTCTGGGGCATTACCTCCGAAGGCGGTTTGCTCGGCGGGGACCGCGGTCTCGGCACGATCTTCAGAATCGATCCCGTAACGGGCGCTTTCAAAAACGTCGTTCAGTTCACTGGCGTAAGCGGGGCAAAGAAGGGATCAGAACCACGCGCGCAACTCATCGCCGATGATGCCGGAATCCTGTGGGGGACGACTTGGAAGGGAGGAGCCTACGATCACGGCACGATCTATAAACTAAATGGGGCCACGAATGAGTTTACCACCGTCATGGAGTTCACGGGATCCGGCGACCAGGCGAAGTCGGGCAGTCTTCCCGGGTACGGATCACTGCTCCGGCACACGGACGGAAACCTCTACGGCGTCACGCAGGACGGCGGGCCAGATGGAGGCGGCACCGTGTTTCGCCTTCGTTTCGGCCCCACCCCGATGACGCTCCCGGCGGACGCAATTCTTTCGGATCGCGCGACGTTGCGTGGAACGGTGAATCCGAATGGTAATCCAACAACCGTGGCATTCGAGATCGGAACGGATTCCCGCCTCGTTGGAGCAACGCGTTGGGAAGTGCTGCCAACGCAAGACGAGAGGACGGTCCTTTTGCGAGAACTCACAGTCTCTTCGCTGCAGCCGTCGACAACGTATTATTTCCGATTGGTCGGCGAAAATGCCGGCAACGCCGTCTCTCAACGCGGCGCGATTCGGTCGTTCGTCACACCAGCGAATGTCGCGCCCGTCGTCACGCTGGCGGGCGATTCCCCGCTGACCCTCGAGGCAACGCTCGATCCTTACGTCGATCCGGGGGCAACCGCGCAAGATGTCGAAAACGGAACGCTCATTCCGACAATCACGGCCAATAACGTCGAGTCGAAGACGCCGGGCATCTACAGCGTCACATGGACTGCAACGGATCAGCGCAACCTTTCGGGCAACGCCATCCGGACGGTCCGAGTGGTCGATACGACAGCGCCGACAATCACCGTCAGCGATCTCGTGCTGACCACCTTCGATCCCACCGGTCTCGTGGTGAACTACACTCCGGCCATGACAAGCGATGTTGTTGGAGTAACGCAGGTCCAATATTCACACCCGAGCGGAACCAAGTTTCCCCGCGGTCGCACGGTGGTGACCGTGACCGCAAACGATGCTGCCGGGAATGAGAGCACGGCTGATTTCACCATCGATGTCGTGCTCGGCGCTACCGTGCACCAGCAGATTGCATTTGTCGGCACGGCCGTGCCTGGCGCAGGCACGGATCCGCGCATTCCCGCCGGTGCAAAATGGAGCTTCATCGGCGTGCCAGCGGTCAGCTCCAGTGGAAAGATCGCCTTTGTCGGCGATTGGAAAAGCACGCCTGCTGCGTCGCCAACTCGCGGACTCTTTCTCGATGGCACATTGCTTGCGAGGGTTGGCCGTGACGCCCCACTCCCTGGAGTAACCTTCCAGACTTTTCAGCATCCCGTATTTGCGCGCGACAGCGACAAACTGTTTGCCCCCGCCGTTCTCGCCGGCCGCGGCGTCACAGAAGACAACAACGCCGCCTTGGTCAGTTTTGATCCCGCGGCGAAGATCGTCGCCAGGGAAAATGATCTCATCACCACCGGCCCGAAACGGCGCATTGCGAGTTTCCTCGGCGTCGAGGCGGTCGGTGGAAGAGCCATGCTCCTCGGCACGCTGCGCGAAGCCGTCCCCCCAAATCGCACCGCGCTTATTTTCCCAGGGGAAGGTGCTCACGCCGCGCTCGCTTACACGGGCCAAAAGCTATTCGCAAAAACGGTGCGATCGCTGCACGCGCTGCAAACGATCAGCGGGTCGACAGGCCAGGGCCGCGCCGAGCTTTCGGGTTCAGCAAACCGATTCATTGCGCGATTCACGGATGGGACTCACGCCGTCGTCGAAATGAACGCTCAGGGCCTGCCAAAGAAGCTGGCGATGAGTGGGGAATCTGCGGATGGGTCCGCATCGTCGGAGGTGTGGAAGAGCCTCGGAACCACGGTCGGCAGCACCGCCGACAGCGCGAAGTTCGTGTTCCTCGGAAAAGTCGTTCCGTCCGTAGGCGACAGCAACGGACGGCAGCGCGTCTACATCGGCAGCGAGACCGGGATCGAAGCCTTGGTCAGCACCGGAGACAATGCGCCAGAGGCTGGGTTGGGAACATTCGACTCCTTTCAGGAGCCAGTGCTGGCTGCGGATGGTAGTTGCCTCGCCTTCGTCGGAAAAACGAAGGTGGGGATGCGGCTTGAAACCGGCATCTTCGCCCGCATCGGCGACGCTCCCCTTGCGACTATTGCCACATTGACTAGTCCTCCTCCCGACGTGCCGGAGGGAGCGCGCTGGAAAGCCTTTGTCTCCCTTGCCGCACCCGGCGGCGGGGTCGGTCCAGTTTTCACAGCGACATTGAGGGGCTCTGGGATTACCGCGGCAAATGACAAGGGGCTTTGGGCGATCGACACCCACGGCCTCCTGCGCTGCCTCTTCCGGGAAGGTGATCAAGTCGCAAGCAAAACGCTCAAGTCCTTCGATGTGCTCAATGCGGTTGCAGGCACTCGTGGAGCGGCGCGCGCCTTCAACGAGCGCACCCAAATCGTATGGCGCGCAGTCTTCGCGGACGGCAGCGCAGGCATCATCCGCACGACCGTCCCGTAGTCCATTATGGCGTAATGCGATTTACCCTCTGATTACAGGAAACCCCGAACCGGCCCAAAAAAACGCAATCCGAGACACGTCGCGCGGCGTTCGAGCTCCTTCGCGCGGCGTTCCAGCGAGCCCGCGCGGTGTTCTGGAGCGAAGAAATTCTGTTTTTGTGAGGCCGCGCGGCGTTCGTGGCACAGAATCCACGGTTCCAGCCTCCCCGCGCGCTGTTCTAGACGACCCGCGCGGCGTTCTACCCGGCCCGCGCGCCGTTTCAGACAGCGCAAATTCTGTTTCAGACAGCCCGCGCGACGTTTTACCCAGCGCAAGTTCCGTTTCAGGCAGGCCCCGTGGCGTTCCACCGAGCTCCCGCGCGGTTTTACTCAGCAGAAGTTCCGTTCTACTCGGAAGAAACGCCGTTCCAGCCAGGAGAAATGCTGTCCTGCCCAGGAGAAATGCCGTTCCAAACAGAAGAAATCCGTTCCATTCAGGCGGTGGGCCGGTTCACTTAGCTGAGCCTCCGTTCGACCTGCCTTGCAATAGATTGGGAATGCGGACCGCAAAGTGCGGGCAGTGTTTAAAGCGCTAACCGGAGATGGATTTTGGCAACTGCTCTATCACGCGCGGAGCGTCTCGTGCAGCTGGAGACAACCGGCATTCCCACGCTGTGGATCAGCGCGGCTCGATTTTACCCGCGTCTTGCAGTTTCTCGGCAGCTGTCGGGAACTTCGTGAAAACGTAGTCCCGCGCGGCGCCGCTGTGACACCCGGCGCAGGACTCCATGCCCTGCGTTTTCACCTCGCCATCGCCCACCCAGAAAAACTCCCAGTCGCCGGACTCCGGTCTCGTGCCAGCCGCGCGCTTGATCATGCCCGCCGCTCCCGCGGGCCGCAGCTCGCGGCTCCCGGGCTTTTCGTGCTTTTGCATCTGCTTCTCTTTCACGAACACCGAGCCCACGGGCCACGGACCGTTCCCGCGAGACGTTACCGCGACGGCATTTCGATAATGCTGAACGTAGTAACCGAAATGCGGTCCCGCTTCTTTTTCCAATTTCACCGCCGCAGCCGGAGGCCCGCATAGAGTGACAAACTCGACGCCGATCGACTTCGGCTCCGCCAGCATCTTCGCGTACTTTCGGAAGTCGCGTGCAGCCTCGGCGATGTCGGCGGGAATGGGTTTGGATGCATCCGCAGCGAAGGCGAAGGAAACGGTGACCAAGCTGAGAAGGAGCGCGACTCGCATTCCGCGACGGTACATCGCGGGCGCAGTGAAGGAATGGACGAACTGTAAAACTTCCGTGAGGCGATCCGCTCAGCGCGCTTGCTGAATGAATTGCATGATCCCCGGCGCCGGCATCGCCCCGGCCTGCTTCGCGACCTCACGTCCGTCTTTCCACAATGCGAGGGTTGGGATGGATTGAATGCGGAAGCGCGCCCCGAGATCGCGGCGCTCCTCGGTATTGATCTTCGCCACGATCCATTTTCCGCTGCCGGCTGCCGCGACCTTCGCGAGTTCCGGCGCGACCATCAGGCACGGTCCGCACCAAGGCGCCCAAAAATCAACAAGCACGGGCAGCGGCGACTTCGTCACCAAGGCATCAAATGCCGCCGCGTCCGGAACATCGATGGGTTCCGCGGGGTGCGGAAGATCCTGGTGACATTCGCTGCACCGCCCCATTTGCCCGAGACGGTCATACGCGATGCGATTTCGACGCTGGCAATGAGGGCATGGGCAGATCACGCCGCGTCCGTCCATGGAAAGAGAGGACGTTGGATGATTCATAAGATGAATGTCTCACCGCGGGGATAATCCTCGCGGCAATCTGAATCGCGCGCCTTTGAAGCGGAGATGTTTGGGTGTGGGAAAAAGGGGCTCCCCTAACTCGCGCTCGGCAGTGGCTGCGCAGGGTCGGACTCGGCTTCGTAATTAACGCCATCGATCCCAAACCCGAACAGGCGCAGAAACTCCGCGCGGTAACCGACGATGTCGCTGATTTGCGGCAGCGTCTCGGTGGAGACTTGGGGCCATAAGTTCGCGACCTCTTCCTGCACGTCGTTGCGCATTTCCCAATCGTCAATGCGGATGCGGCCTTCGTCGTCCGGCTGCGGGTTCGCGCCCGGAGCGAGGCGGTCGGCAAACAAACGATAGATCTGCTCGATGCAGCCTTCGTGAAGGCCTTTTGCCTTCATCACTTTGTAGAGAAGCGAGATGTAGAGCGGCACGACCGGGATGGCGCTGCTCGCTTGCGTGACGAGCGCCTTGTTCACGCTCACCCAGCCACGACCTTCCTTCGCCGCGAGCTTGGCGGAAATGCGGTCGGCGGTCTCTTCGAGATGCTCCTTCGCGCGGCCGATCGTGCCATTGCGATAAATCGCCCACGTGAGCGACGGCCCGATGTAGCTGTAGGCCACCGTCACGACGCCCTCAGCAAGAACACCGGCTGCGTCGAGCGCATCGATCCACATTTCCCAATCCTCGCCGCCCATTACGGCAACTGTGTCGGCAATTTCGCCTTCGGTCGCGGGCTCGATTGTCACTTCGCTGACCGTGCCTTTGTCGGTATCGACCGTCTTGTTCTTGTAGGTCTCGCCGACGGGCTTGAGGCAGCTCTTGTGCACTCCGCCGGTCTTCGGGTGAGTGCGGCGCGGGCTGGCAAGTGAATAGATCACCGCATCGACCTGGCCGAGGTCCTTTTTGATGAGGTCGACCACCTGCTGCTTCACCGCGTCAGAAAAGGCGTCCCCGTTGATGCTCTTGGCGTAAAGGCCGGCCGCGTGCGCCTCCTTCTCAAAGGCCACCGAGTTGTACCACCCCGCGGTGCCGGTGCGGTCCGGTTCACCCGCCTTCTCGAAGAAAACGCCGATCGTTGACGCCCCGCCGGCGAATGCCGGAACGATGCGGCTGGCCAGCCCATACCCGGTGCTCGCGCCGATCACGAGCACACGCTTGGGCGCTCCGGTGATCGGGCCCTTTCCGCGAACGTAGTCGATTTGCTGCCGAACATGCGCCGCGCAACCTTCGGGATGCGCCGTCGTGCAAATGAAACCGCGAATCTTGGGCTTGATGATCATTGGCAGACGGTGTGCAAGGCCGCGCGGGAGCGTCGAGGATTTTTCGCCGGGGCCACACTCTGCCCGAAGCGCTTGCGATGCCGATGCGACGGCAGCGCGCGCCCTCGGCAAACGCGGACAACCAGCGCGGTTTCCGTTCGCGAATCGGACTCCGCTGGCGAAAAACGCCATCTTCGGCTTACATGCTTGCTGTGATTCTTCGCGCGCTGCTGATCCTCACGCTAATCCTCGCGTTCGACGCGAGCGCTCAACGAGCGGCGCCTGCCCGCTCCGCGGAGAAGAAGCCCGCCGCGAATGCGGAGCCCGATTTCAGCGCGTTGGGAGCAATCGCTCTCCTGCCCAAGGACGCGGCGGCCAAGCTCGCGCGCATCGAAGGCCCGGACGGCCGCCCATTCCCGGAACGCTGGTATGTCCTGGTTCACGACTCCGGCACGCCCCGCGGGCTTCGCGAGTTTGTGATCGGTGGCGCAAAGGTGATCGCGAATCGCGCGCTTTCCCAGTTTGCGGATTCCGTCTCCGCCGATGAAGTGGTCGGCGCGGCAGCGCTGAAAATCAACAACGACGAAGCTGCGGGGATCGCCGCGCAGTTCGCCCGCTTCAATAATCAACAGCTCGGCGGCGTGCGCTACGAGTTCTTCAAATCGATCGATCCGCCCGCGCCGGTCTGGCGGCTGACGTGCACCGACTCGAAGGGACAGACGCTGGGCACGATCGTGCTGCATGCGACGAAAGGGGCGCTGCTGAGTTTCCAGGGGTTTGAGAAATCGCCGATCGTCCCTGCGCCGGAATCGGCCACGGGTAACCCGACGGTGCAGTCGAGCGAGTCGACGACCAACAAGCCCCAGAAGAAGCAGTCGTCTGCTTCGCGTTCAGAGCGCGCTTCCGAGCGTAGTGCGCCCGAGCGCAAAGTGCCGCCAGTGGCACGCGCGGTCCCGGTCGCAAAGCCGGTCCGCGAAGAGCCGCCACCGAAGCCGGGCTTGTTCCGCAAGATCAAGATTTTCGGCGATTGATCGCAGCTGCGGCAGGATCTTGCGAGGCGTGCAATCCGCTCGTATGAGGCTCGGATGCGCAGTTCATTGGAATGGATGTCCCACGGGGACCTAGCAGGAAGCCGCCGGCCGTGAATCACGCCCGCGCTTTGCTGAAAAGTTTAGGACCGGACGTTGTCCGTGTCGATTCCGCCACCCTCGCCGAGCACGCAAAGGACAAATGGTTCGCGTCACGCGTGCCCGACATCGTGGTGCTCGCGCGCACCCGCGACGACGTGGTGAAGACGCTTCGCTACGGAGATAAGCACAATCTTCCAGTCACACCGCGCGGCGCGGGCGTCGGATACGTGGGAGGCGCCGTGCCGGTGCATGGCGGGATCGCGCTGAGCGTTGCGCGCATGAATCGGATCAAGGAGATCAACACCGCGGATGCAGTTGCCGTCGTCGAGCCGGGAGTGATCACGGGCGACCTGCAGGCAGCAGCGCGGAAGGTGGGCTGGTTTTACCCTCCGGATCCGGCCTCGCTGAAAGAATGCAGCATCGGCGGAAATATCGCCACGAATGCCGGTGGCCCGCGTTGCCTTAAATACGGCGTGACCCGGCAATACGTGCTCGGCCTGGAAGTCGTGCTCGCTGACGGACGCGTGCTGCGCTGTGGCGGCCGCACGCACAAGAACAAGCAGGGCTTCGATTTGATCGGCAGCTTCGTCGGCAGCGAAGGCCTGCTCGGCGTCGTGACGGAAGCCACCTTGCGTCTCCTCCCTCACCCGCCGGCCCGCGGGACACTCGCGGCAAGTTTCCGGACATTTCGGCAGGCGGCAAAGGCGGTCGAACTGATCTTTGGCGCCGGCTACCTGCCGAGCGCAGTGGAGATCGCGGATCCCTTCACCTTGAAGTCCGCCGCTGAACATCTCGGACGTGAAATCGCTCCCGGCGCGAAGTCGCTCGTCCTGGTCGAACTCGACGGGCACGCCGATTCGGTGAAAGGCGAGATGCGCGCCCTGAAAGAACTTCTGCAAAGCTGGAAAGCGATCTCGGTGCTCGACGCATTTGGCGATGTCGCCTGCGAAGAACTCTGGGGCCTTCGCCGTGCCTACAGCGCTTCATTGAAAGCAACGGGCCTAACCAAGTTGAACGAGGACATCGTCGTGCCTCGCGGAAAGCTCGTCCAATTAGCCGAGTTCGGCGAAGCGCTCGCGAAGAAATACGGCTACCCGGTCGCGTGCTTTGGGCACGCAGGGGATGGGAATATCCACGTGAATATCATGGCCGCGCGCTATCACGACGATCCCAAGGTGAAGAAGAACGTCGACCGCGCGCTCGATGAGCTCTTTCGCTGGGTGATCGACGCCGGCGGGGCCATCACTGGCGAACACGGCATCGGCCTCGCCAAAAAACCATGGTGGCCATTGGCCACGGACAAGGTGAACCGCGATGTCCACGCCGCGCTAAAGCGGGCGCTGGATCCGAAAGGCCTCCTCAACCCCGGCAAGTTCGTTTGACCTTCTGAAATCCTCGAGGGGGAACTACGAAGGCCGCGAAGGATTAATCAGATCAGTCTCCGCGAAGCGGCAAACTTTGTGGCGTGGCTTGCCAATGCTGCGATGGAACCGTCCCTCTAGGGAAAAGTTTCGAACGTCCTGGTGACGCATCGATCAATTCGCGCAAACGAGGCATTTACCACGGAGCACACGGAGTTCACGGAGAGGTGCTCAGGCCTGAAAAGCCCTCCGTGGGTCCGTGATCTCCGTGGCTAAAACATGAGCTCACAACAGGGAGTGTGAGCACCACGCGCTCAAATCCCTTTCGGACTGTCCCACGTGGGGCTGCCGTCGCTTCTGGCACACACTACGCAACATTCACGACGCTCGCCTTGCCGCTCTTCCGGCAGGCGATGATTTCGTCATAGATCCACGCATAGGTCTTCTCGAGACCATCGCGCAGGCGAATGTTCGGCTCCCAGCCGAACACCTCCTTGATCAGCGTGTTGTCGGAATTGCGGCCGTTCACGCCTTTCGGGGCGTCGAGCTTGTAACGCCGCTTCAATTTGATCCCGGCGATGCTCTCCACGGTATCGACGAGCTGATTGATGCTCACCTTCTCCGCGCTGCCGATATTGATCGGTTCCACGAAGTCGCTCCGCGTGAGCATCTGCGTCCCGTGCAGGCAGTCATCAATATACATGAAGGAACGGGTCTGATTGCCGTCGCCCCAGATTTCGATGTCGTGGTTTCCAGAAAGTTTCGCGTCGATCACCTTGCGGCAAATCGCGGCCGGCGCCTTCTCGCGTCCGCCGTCATACGTGCCGTTTGGGCCGTAGACATTGTGGTAGCGGGCGACGCGGGTCTGGATGCCGAAGTCTTCGCGGAAATGCCGGCACATGCGCTCGCTGAAGAGCTTTTCCCAGCCGTAGCCATCTTCCGGCAGCGCGGGATAAGCATCCCCTTCGGCAAGCGCGGTGATGTTGGGATCCTTCTGCTTCTCGCCATTGTAGACGCAAGCCGATGAGGAATAGAAAAACCGCTCCACCCCGCCGTGCTTGCGCGCTGCGACCAGCAGGTGCGTGTTGATCAGCACGCTCAGCATGCAAAGGCCCTTGTTGAGCTCGATGAAGCCCATACCGCCCATGTCGCACGCCAGGTTGTAAACCCAATCGCAACCTTTCACCGCCTGATCACAGGCGTCGAGCAACGACAGATCCAGCTCCAGGTTCTCCACGTCATCGAACTTCTGGTACCATTGGTTGAATGGTTTGAGGTCAACGGCGCGAATTTTCGTTACGCCCTGGCGGCGCAGATCGGCGACGAGGTGTCCGCCAATGAATCCACCCGCTCCGCAAACAAGAACTTTATTCATGGGTAAGCAACAAAAGGAAAAAGGGTCCGCCACTGTCGACAGGAGCCGCTGCGGTGCAAGTGCGAGTTTTATTGGATTGCCCCAACGTCCAATGCGCTGCCTCGAAGCCGCGCTCGACGTCCCGGCGTGACTGTCGCGGATTCATCGGAGGCGCGTTCCCGCGTTAAAAAGATTCGCGCAGGTTGATATTCGCGCAATGTGGTTGGCGTGATTTGCGCAACGTGTCGTCGCGGCGCGCGCACTTCCCGACATCTCCAACTTCAGGACGACGCGAAAACAGCGCGGTTTCAATTTTTTAAATCTTTCCACACCGCCCGCGAACCCATGGATTCATGCGGGTTTGCGGTCGATCTGGCTTATCCGTATCGGCGCAAAGCGAAAATCGGGGCCCAGCGCGTGCTAGGCGCATTCGCAGCGGTGTTTGTCAGCAAATCTTCGGTAAGTTCACACGACGTTGGCGGTTCGAATGAGCCGCGGAAAACAGATGGAAAGCAAGCGATGGCACGAGTGAAGCGTCGCGGGCGGACGTGGCTCCCCCGTCCACTGATCTCGCGCTTTCTCGCGTATGCCGGATTCGCCTTCGCTTCGGCTCACGCCGAGGCACAGACCGCGTCGTACACTCACTTTGAGGCGCGCCACACGCACTCCATCGCGCTCACGCCCGATGGCACGAAGCTCCTCGCCTGCAACACGCCGGACTCGCGGCTTTCCGTATTCGACGTCAGCAGCGCGACCAATGTGGAGCCGACATTGATCGCGGAGATTCCGGTTGGACTGGAATCCGTTTCGGTTCGGGCGCGCACGAACGATGAAGCGTGGGTCGTTAGCGAGCTCGGCGACAGCGTTTCAATCGTTTCGTTAAGCCGCGGCGTCGTCATCGATACGCTCTCCGTGCCGGATGAGCCTGCCGACGTCGTCTTCCTCCAGGGCAAGGCCTTCGTCACCTGCGCGCGAAATAACACGGTGCGGGTATTCGATGCGGTGACACGGGCAGAGCTGGCATCGATTCCTCTGCAAGGGAACTACCCGCGCGCGCTCGCGGCGGATCCGGCGAGCGGGAAGATTTACGCGGCATTTCTCCTCTCGGGGAACAACACGACGACCATCCCCTATAACCTGACCACCAGCGCCGAGCGCCTCCCTCACAGCGACCCGCTCATGCCGTTGCCGCCGAACACCGCGCTGATCGTGCCTTCCACCGATTCGCGGGTGCCCTACACGGTGCTCGATCGCGACGTGGCGGAAATTGACGCCGCCACTGGAACGGTCACGCGTTACCTGAGCGGCGCGGGAACCAATCTCTTCGATCTCGCCGTGCACCCGGTCACCGGGGATCTCTGGGTGGCGAATACGAATGCGCGCAACACAACGCGCTTCGAGCACGACCTGCGCGGACGCGTGGTGGATCATCGCGTGACGAAGCTCGCCGCGAGCGATGGCGCCGCGACGATCTACGACACCAACGCGGGATTCAATTACGTCGCGCCGATGCCCTACGCGTTCGGTCGGAACAATTCGATCGCGCAGCCGACCGGGATCGTCTTCACGCCGGACGCCGCGCACGTCTGGGTTGCAGGGTTCAACTCCGACCGACTGGCCAAAATCTCGAGCACGACTGGGGCGATCGTCACGAGGGTCGACGTCCGCCCCACCGGCGTGACCTCTCGCGGCATGCGCGGCCCGCGCGCGCTGGCGCTGAACGCGACGACGAATCGCCTCTACGTCCTCAACAAGCTCGCGAACACGATCTCGATCGTTTCAACGGCGACGGATTCTCTGCTGTTGGAAGTTCCCGTGGGCACGCACGACCCGATGCCGACAGCGATCAAGGAAGGCCGGGGATTTCTTTTCGATGCTCGAATTTCCGGGCGTGGAATTGCGTCCTGCGCGAGCTGCCATCTCGATGCCGATCTCGACGGCCTGGCGTGGGATCTCGGCGACCGGTTCGGCACGATCACGGTGGTCAAAGGCAAGAACCTCTCGCTGCACGACGAAGAACTGCGCGACCGAAATCTGCACCCGATGAAGGGGCCAATGGTCACGCAAACTCTCCGCGGGATGGACGGCGGAGCTCCATTTCATTGGAGAGGCGACCGGCCGGCTGTGCAGAGCTTCAACCCAGCATTTGATAAATTGCTGGGCGGCGCGCAACTCGCCACCGCGGACATCGACGCGATGACCGAATACGTCTTCACGCTGAAGCACCATTCCAATCCCAATCTCCAGGCGGACGGCAGCCTTCCGCCGAGCTTCCAAGGCGGAGACGTGATCCGCGGCAAGGACCTCTTCGAAGTTCACAACAATCACTGCATCACCTGTCACAAGCTTCCACCGGGAATTGCCTATAATCCCTCCCTCCCGCCGCTGCCGGATCCCTCGAACAACATCGACTTGAACACTCCGATCGGCGCGGAACAGCCGGTGAAAAATCCCTCTCTCGCGACGGTCTATCAGCGGATGATGTACAAGCCCACGACTGGCGGTCAGACGATCAGCGGCTTTGGATTGTTGCACAATGGCCGCGGTTCTTCGCTCCAGGCTGCGCTCCCGTCCGTGCATCCTTACGCGCTCGACGAACTGAACACCGTCGAAGACCTGAATGACGTCACGGCGTTCGTGATGTGTTTCTCGACGGGAACGGCTCCTTCGGTCGGACAGAGCCGCACCGTGACATTCACGAATCGGGAACAAACCGGGGTGCTCGCGGCGCTCGCGTTGTTCGAGAGCGAAACGGTGGCAAACCACTCCGAGTTGGTCGTGAAAGGAATTCTCGGCGGGCAGCCGCGCAGCTTCCGCTTCGATAAAACGACGCAACTCTACACGAGGGACAGCCTTTCCGAAGCGTCGCTCACTCGCATTGAGTTGCTCGCGCTTTTAGGCGCGAACGACGCGCTTACCTTTCAAGGCACTCCGATCGGCTACGGCGCGCGTCTTGGTTCGGATCGCGACGCAAACGGCATTCTCGATCGCGACGAGCCGGGTCCGAGTTTGAACATCTCCGCACAGGGTGGCGGCATCGCGCGGCTGCTGTGGCCCAATCCATCTTCCGGCTGGTTCCTCCAATTCTCATCGAGCCCAGCCGGCCCCTGGCAGGCGATCACTCGCCCACTCATTCGGTCCGGCAGCGCTCAGTGGCTCGACGAAACCGTGAGCGCGCAACCGTCCGCTTTTTACCGGCTCCGCAGAACATGGTGAAGCGCCGTTCCTCAGCGCGTCTGCACCCATGCCCAACCACGTCAACCGCACTAACATCATGAAAACAATTCGCGGAATACATCCGCGCACTCTCCGCTGGCCGTTGGCAGTCGTTGCCGCGACTACACTCTGTTCGTTGGCCTCGCACTCCTACGGCGGAAGCGCCGTTCAAAGCGATCCCGGGGCATTTGGCATCAGTTACGAATGGACCGTGGTCCTCGGGGCCAGCGACACGATCGACTTCTCCCGATGGGTCGGCGCGTGGAGTTGGGAGGACGATGGCTTTTCCACCCCCACAAATCCGCAGGGATGGACTCACACCTCGGACTTCGTTGCGCTCACATTGACGCAGCCGCAGACGCTCACGATCCGGCTCGAGCGTTTCGCCACTCCGATGCCCGCCGGTGGAACAGCATCGATCGAGAACATGAACCCCTCGTTCACGATTTGGTCCGCCTGGGACAACACCGGCTCCGAGAGCCATATCTACGAGAACGACCGCAACATCAGTTGGGCCGAGGTGACTTACATTGGGCACGTCAAAAACAGCACGCAGGCCTTTGCAGAAGCCTCCTACGTTCTCCCCGCGGGAAATTACACCATCGCGCTTGGCAGCAACGCGCCGGCGGATGATGGGACCGACCAGGGCTACAAAGCCATCTTCACCACCAGTGTGCCAGAACCTGGCGCCGTCATGTGTCTCGCCGCTGGGATGGCCTCATTGGCGATCCGCCGGCGCCGTTCGCTCCCCTCGATCTAACGCCCCAATCTGGATCCATGAAAGCAACCTCAAGACTCAAGGCGCTCGCCGCCGCAATCGCAGCCATGCTGGCAGGAGGGTCCGCCGATGCTCACGTGAACTACACGGGCAAAGACTTTGGCACCTATTCGAGCACGGTTCCAAAAAGCCTGACGATCTCCGGCTTTACCGTGGAGACCAACGCAGGTTGGGCGGACGGCACGGACCTGGACTTTGCCAACGCGCATCACATCACGTTCTTCCGAATCACCCTCGCCGATCCGACGCTCCTGCAGATCACGGTGGCCGCTTCCGACAATGGCGGCACGGCATTGGGCGGAGTGCTTCCCGGATTCAGCATTTATTCCGGACTGGCGCATTTATCGGGCGGCGCGGACTACGACACCAACACGGTCACAAAAAACTACCTCGCCACCCTTGGCGAGCCGCAGCCGAAGGAAGGCGCTTTTCGCGCGCTAACCACTTGGAAAATGGGAAACGCCTCGGGCGTAACGGAAGCTGACCTGAGCACGTTCACCTATGTGGGCCACGCCGTCGACGGCACGCCGGCAAACTTCGGCCCGGTCGCGGGCATCAATGGAGACGGTTTCGCCGACGGCACTGTCACGGGCACGTTTACGCTTGGCGCAGGGGAATACAGCCTCGTCATCGGTGGTGCCGATCTTCCAAACGAGACCGCAGGGGGAAATTACGGCGTGATGGTTACCGTGGCCACGGTGCCTGAGCCGGCGACAGCCGGAATCCTTTCGCTCGGCCTGGCCGCAGTGCTCGCGACACGCCGCCGTCGTTCCTGACGGTTTAGTCAGCATCAGGAGGTTGGCTCGATAATTGCATCTACCTGCGCCCGAGGAGTCCGATCCATGCAGAAACTCATTTCACGACTGGTCCGCAAAGTCGTGGGTGCCCTCAACCCGCGTCGACGCCGCAAGCGCAAAGCTTCGCGGCCAGGCTACCGCTTTATTGTTCCACAATAAGGAGCGCGGCGCGGCTTCAGTCTAAAGAGGCGGCTGCCGATCCGAAGAAGAACACCACCCGCAGTCATTCAGCGGTGAGTGGTGACGCGCCTATGCAGAGGCGACCGCTCCCCTCAAACGGCGCTCGTTTGCGTAAGAGAATTGATGCGGTTTCGTGTCGCACAATTGACGCCATCGTCTGGACCGCGACGGTTTCGGGTCGCACAATTGACGCGGTTTTCGGAAAAGTGACGTTTTGTGTCGCGCAGTAGGCCGTCCAACTTCCAGCAGGCCACTTTGCCACTTTTGAGAGGGTTCGACGCGCGATCGCCGATTTGAAATGCTTCTGACCAGTCGCCCGTACTCGCCTCAGACCTCGAGGTGATCCGCCCCGCCTATCGCTATGGCTACGGCACCACTTCGAACTCTGCCATCATCGCGAAGTCTTCGTGCTCGAGGTTGTGGCAGTGAAAAACATACCGGCCGATATAGGTTTCGAACCGCGCAATCACGGTCACTTCACTTCCCGGCGGCACCACCACCGTGTCCTTCCATCCGTGCTGCGCGGGATCCTGCGGTTCTCCGCCGATGTTCACGACCTGGAATTGCACCAGGTGCATGTGCATCGGGTGCGGATGATTCGTCGGATTGACGAAGCGCCAACGCTCCAGCGTCCCGAGTTTCGGATTCGCGAGCGCCGGGTTCGACGAATCGTAGGTCTGGCCATTGATCACCCATCGGAACGAGTCGCCCACGGTTTTGCGATTCAGGGTGAACTCGCGCGTGGTCACCGCGGCCGACTCCGGCAGGTCTTCCCACGGGGAGAGAAACGCGGGAATCAATGCGGTGTCGCGCTCCTTCTTCACGATGTTGAAGCGCATGATCGACCCAAGGCGGCCGACGTCATTTTTGTTCAGCAGCAGCAGGCTGGAGCCCACGGCCAGTTCCGAAAAATCGATGACGATGTCCGCGCGCTCCGACGGAGCGAGTTCGATCGATGCTTTCGGCATCGCCCGATGCAACAAACCTCCATCGGTGCCGATCTGAATCAGCGACTGCCCGTTATTCAAAGCCAGCTTGTAGATGCGTGAGTTCGACCCGTTGAGGATGCGGAACCGATACTTTCGCGTGGAGACGTTGAGGTACGGTTGGATCACGCCGTTCACCAGGAGGACGTCGCCATGGAACCCGGTTTCCAGCGTCGCGTCGCTCGTGTCGTAAACGAGCTCACCCGTGGGCAGGAAGCTGCGGTCCTGGAGAATCAGCGGGATCTCATAGGCTCCCTTCGGCAAGCGCAGTCCCGCGTCCTTCGGGTCATCGATGAAATAAAGACCGGCCAGCCCGCGATACACGCGCTCGCCGGTCGCTTCGTGCGTGTGATCGTGGAACCAGAGCGGACACGCGCGCTGCTGATTTGGATAAACGTATTTGCGCGAGCCGCCCGCGGGGATTCCATCCATCGGATGCCCATCGTGCTCCGGCGCGACGAGCGCGCCGTGCAGATGAACGGTCGGCAAGTGCATCACACTTCCGTCCGGCAACTGGTTCACTTGCGTGATCTCCACCTGCCGTCCTTTTGTCGCTCGGATCACCGGGCCGGGATAAATCCCATTGTAGCCAAGGATCGGCGTCGGCGGGAGCTGGCTGTGGCAGTGCGCCATGCCCTCCTGCATCGTGATCGTGTAAGTGTCCACGCGCCCCTTCCTCACAGGCTTCAGCACCTGGGGGATGGGCAGCGGATCGCGGTACGGCACGTAAGGCGGGGTGCCGGTGAAATCGGCCAGTGGGGTGTGGCCACCATGCGTCTGCGCGCGCAGCGTCAATTTTGGGCCCAGGCAGGCTGCGGCGCCCCAAAGGCTCAGTTTCAGAAAGTCACGACGTCTCATTATTGGTTAGGCGGAGATAGTTTGGCTTGTGGGATCACTTCGACGGGCAGGGATGGGCTGGACCATCGCAGACTGCACGACGCAGCGCCGGTGGAGTCGAAGTACTCGAGCTTGATGGTGGCAGGGACTCCCGCTTGCAGATCGGCGACGCCGCTTCGATAAATGGGAAACTTCCACGTCACCCAGTCGTCGAGGATCAAGGTGTCATTGATCCACAAACGCGCGCCGCCATCCGCGCGCATGCGGAATCGGTAACGCTCGGAGAATTGCGGCGTCACCGTTCCTTCCCATCGAACGAAAAAGTTGTTCGCCGGCGTCAGCTTCGTCGCCTTCTTCACTCCCCAATCGAAATCGATGGAGGCGTCGACTTGCTCCGCCGTGACCTTCGTCACGAGCTGCTTCTTCAGGTTGAAGACACCGTAAGTCGCCTTCAATCCCGTGCCTCCGCCGGCGACTGGAGGCACCGTGGCAAACGCCGTCGCCGTCGAATAATCGCTCCATCCACCGCGATCATCTTTATATCGCACCTGCCATTCATAGGTGACGCCATTCGCCAGATCGGCGAGCTCGATGCTGACTTTGTTCGCTGCATCTTCGCCCGAGTCGAAGACCGGGGTCGCTTCACCTTGCACGCGCAGCAGCCACTGGCTCGCCACGTGCGTGTCGCCCGCATCGGGATCCGAGAATGCAGAGGCGGTCAGCGTCGGGGAAAGCGAGATGTTGGTCGCGTCCGCCACGGGCGTCGCGTTGACGGGTTTCGCCGGCAGCTGATTCTCCCCGGGCACCAGCACGCGGATGACGCCAAACATGTCGGCGCCAGGATTTCCGTGCAGCTGGCAGTAATACGGGTAACGACCGACCGTGTCGAAGGTCCGCGTGAACGTGGCACCGAACTCCAGCGTCTGGCCGAACGAATCATCGTCTGCCGTAACGGTGTGATCCGAACCCGTGTTCTTCCAAACCACCGTGTCGCCGGGAGCGATTGTCAGGAATTGCGGGTCGAAGGAGTTGTCCGAAATGGTGACATTATAAGTCTCCGCGCGGGCCAACTCCGGCAGGATCGCGCCAGCGAATCCGACAATGATCGCGCAAAAGCGGATAAGACGGCGGCAGGCCGCCGCGTTGCCGCCCGTTCGGCGGGTATCGGGGAGGATTCGAAGCTGAGGAAAGGCCACTGCTTAGATGTCCTGGTTCTCAGCAATCCATTGACGCACTGGTGCATCCCATTGGGTGGGATCGTCTCCATAATCCCTTTCCAGGAAGGCTTCGAGAATCTCACGCGCCTCACCGCGCGTGACCTGCGAGGGTGTCTTCATCAACTCAACCAAGCTCAGCATCTTGATACTGTCGTCCCGGGTAAGCATATCCAGCATCACCACTTCGCGCAGCTCATCCGAATGCGCCATTCGGATGAGACGCGGGCGCTGGCGCGGGTAGTCATCGTCCGTGATCAACTGTGTCGCATAATCGAGAGCGATCTTCTTTCCGTCTTCCGGGAGTCCCGGAAACATCTGCAGGAATCGCTCGACCTTTTCACTATCGGGCAGCTGTCGGTCCGCCCACACTTTCAGCAGTTGTCCCTGCACGGTGTGCGCTTTCGGAGCCGTGGTGAAATCCTCCGGGTTAATGACCTGAGGAACGTAAGCGGGAGTTTTGTTCTCGGCTTTGTCCGGTCGAACGAGGGAAGAACCGGAGACGGAGTTTGGGCCCCCGCTGGCGGAATCTGTCCCCGCTGACGAGGAACTCGATTCGGAACTGAAATTAAGGTAGAAGAGAGCCGCAGCGATGACGGTCGCGGATGCAGCAAGGAGATAGGCGAGTTTGCGTTGATTCATCTAAAGGTCGTCCCGAGGGGAGGGTTGGAGAGGTCAGGGATCTTCAAGGGGGCGGCGACCGAGCGGCCGCCGCCCCCCAAAGACTGGCGAGCGATTAGTTGCTCACGTACTTGGAAGCCGGCTTGCCGACGCGTTTCTCGATGTCGCGACCCAGCTGGAACTTCGCCGCCGTGCTAGGCACGCCCTTTTCGTCCACCACGAAGAGCATCCAGTAACCTCCGACCGCCGTGCCCGGAAGCTTCGGCGGATAGATGGTTAGCTTGGTGCCTGTCTTCCGGAACGGCAGCTTCACCAGACGCACGTCGGTATTCAAACTATGCGACATGCAACCCGTGCGGATCATTGAGACTCCCGAGACGCCGCTCAGCGATGCATAATCGATCGTGAACGGGCGGCCGTAGTCGACGATGGACGGCGACTTCAGGATGAGCGGGCGCGCGGCCGGGAAGGCGTTTTGATCGAACAGATACGGCGGGCGATAGAGCTGTCCGACCGGAACACCGAGATCGGAGTCGCCGAGCGGCGCAACGGGGTCGCCAAGGCGGACGAGACCGTTCCGGTTTTGACCACCGAGATACACCGTCGCATCGGGCATCAGCTGAATGATTCCGTGCTCGTCGCGCGGGATGAGCGTCTTCGCCATCTTGGTGATGGAGTTGCCGGTGTCGTTCGCAAACGTAACCGCCGGGTCGTAGCTGTAGTTCGCGCCGATCGCCGGATCAT
The DNA here is from genome assembly GCA_966125105.1 of uncultured Prosthecobacter sp. GTDB lineage: Bacteria > Verrucomicrobiota > Verrucomicrobiia > Chthoniobacterales > Chthoniobacteraceae > SXWH01. The sequence goes on along the minus strand of CBHXZU010000011.1, from coordinate 1,450 downwards.
ACATCTGCATGTGCAGGCTCCATGCTTCGATGCCCGGCAGCGTTCCGCCGTTTCCACCGAGGAGCAGGATTTTGCCATCCGGGAGCGGCGTCGCGTAGTTCTGCCGTCCGGGTTGATACATCTTTCCGACGACCTTCCACTTCGGCATCACCTGAGTCTGACCCTTTTTCGGCTTCGTGAAGAGCGGCGCGAACTCGATCTCCGAGACCATGTCGGAACGGCGATTGGGACCTCCGTTCGCTTGATTCGGATCATCGGGCAGTTCACCGCCAAAGTGAGTCAGCTTGTGCGAGAGCACTTTGCCCGTCTTGTCGATCTGCACGATGTTCGCGTTGCCGCTGAACGCCGTGTGGCTGTTCGGGGCTTCGTCGACGTACGTCCAGAACTTCGGCACTTCCGTGCTGGTGAGATGATTCGGGGGCGGAGTGGCGACGCTGGGATCTTTCATCGCGCCCTGGACGTCGAGCATCCACATCTTGCGGAGATCGCGATCCTGCACCGTGCCAGCGGGCTTGTGGGGCCCGCCAGTCGCCGGATCTGCCGCCGGGATGTTGCCGAGGAGTTCACCGTCGTTCACCACGACTTTCCAATCCGTTCGGCCCGGTCCCGTCTGCACGACGCAACCATTCGGGTACCAGCCCGAGTGGAAGAGCGGCGAGTTTTCCAGCGCGATAAATGAATCCGTCTTCGCGTCATACACCTCGGGCACGCATTGCTTCACGCGCGAGTTCAGGAAGTTTCCGTCGCCGCCCGATTTCAAATGGCCCGCCAGGTCGGCGTTTGCAGGCAGAGTCGGATAGTCCTGCGCGTTCGCGAGGAACGGAAGCATCGCAAGCGTGGATCGATCAGAGGCCGTTGCAGGCTGCGGGTAGTTGCGCTCGTCGCGATCCCATCCGGAGTAAACCAGGATCTGATTTGTCGGGAGCGTGACCTGCGTTGGATACCAGCGCGCATACTTCATGTCCGAGCTAAGCGTGCCCGGATGAGTGATCGTGCCATTCGGGCCCTTCAACAGCGTGCCGGGATAGTCCGTCGATTCGGAGCTGTCATTCGCCAGCGGATCATGCGGATCGCACTCCGGCAGGAACACCTGCTGCATCGCATTGACCGCAAGCTGCACCTGGTTCGCCTGCCCTGCGTATTCCGCGAGCTTCTCCTCGTATTTCACCCGGTAATAGCCCTCGAGATACTTGTCGTTCTCGAACGCGTCACCGAGCTTCAGCTTGCGCAAGGCCTTGGCCGAATCGTTGTCGCCGAAATACTGTCGCATCATCGAGATCGGCCGCGGCGCCCACGCTTTGTCCGACGCCTCGGCTTCAGGATCGAATACCTGGATGCGATACGAGCCATTCTGGCTGTTCATATCGTGACCACCCATGAAGACCGGGCGCCCGTCGCAGAGCGTCGAGGAACCCTGGCAGTACATGTCATAGTACAGTCCCTTCGAGTG
>CBHXZU010000010.1:0-28800 GCA_966125105.1 uncultured Prosthecobacter sp. | reverse complement strand
ATAGCGATGGCTGCACCTTCGTTGCTCCCCGAGTTTGCGGGGAACGTCACCGCCGTCGAAACTGCGCCGTTCTGGTCGGACGAACTCGATGCGATCGACAAGAAGCGCGAGAAGGTGCGGCAGATGGGGTTTTACCTGAACAGCAAGCACAAGGATCACGCGAACGCCGACGGCAACATGACGGACGAGCAGAAGAAGGAGTATTTGAAGAAGTTTGAGGCGGATCTCATTTCACCCGCCGAAGTCGCGCTGTGGAAACGCGGCGCGTCCAATGCCGGCTACCACTACCTCGGTTGCGCGAAGACTTTCGCGCTCATGGGAAAGGCATTCGCCGAAGCGAATCTCGCCATGCTGAAGGACCAAAAACGCTGAACGACCCCAGGGCGACAAGCCGGACGAGGCGCACCATTGGACTGCGGCCATTCGATGGTGCGGCGCAAGCGCGCTTGCGGAGGCGGAAATTACTTTCGGCAACTGCTCCAGCTCTAGCATGCGCTCGTCGGGGCGGAGAGCAGAGATATCCATTGCACAGCAGGGCAACGCCCGTTAACGGCACGGGGCTCTATGTCTAGTCAGTTTGGTCAGGCCTTTCGCATCTCCACCTTCGGCGAGTCGCACGGTGGCGCGGTCGGCGTGATTGTCGACGGATGTCCACCCCGCATCGAGCTGAAGGATGAGGACATCCAGCGCGATCTGGACCGGCGTCGTCCGGGGCAAAGTGAAATCGTGACGCCGCGGGATGAGGCGGATTCGGGAAAGATTCTCAGTGGCGTTTTTGAAGGGAAAACGATCGGAACTCCGATCGCTGTGGTCGTTTACAACAAGGACGCCCGTCCCGATGCTTACCGCGAAATGGAGACGGCGTTTCGGCCCTCGCATGCGGACTACACCTACCAGGCCAAGTATGGAATCCGCAACTGGCAGGGTGGCGGACGAGCCTCGGCGCGGGAGACGATCGGTCGCGTGGCGGCGGCAGCGATTGCCAAGAAGGTGCTCGCGTCGATAGCGCCGGGTCTAGAGATCATCTCTTACGTGAAGAGCATTCACGAGTTGGAGGCTTCGGTGAATCCGGAGACCGTCACTTTCGACCAGGTGGAGGCCAACATCGTCCGCTGCCCCGATGCCCCGATGGCGGAGAAGATGATCGAGTTCATCAAACAAGTGCGCAGTGAAGGCGACAGCGTTGGCGGGGTCATCGAGTGCGTCGTCCGTGGATGTCCACCGGGCTGGGGCGAGCCGGTTTTCGACAAGCTCGAGGCGGACCTCGCCAAAGGGATGCTGTCGCTCCCGGCGACGAAGGGTTTCGAAGTTGGCAGCGGGTTTGCGGGCTCTAAACAGCGTGGAAGTGAGCACAATGATGCTTTTGAAATGCGCGAGGGACACGTTCGCACGCGCACGAACCGAAGCGGGGGTATCCAGGGGGGGATTAGCAACGGGGAGCCGATCTTTTTCCGCATCGCCTTCAAGCCGACCGCCACAATTTTCCGCGAGCAGGAGACCGTAAGCACTACAGGCGAAAACACTTTGCTCAAGGCTCGCGGACGGCATGATCCGTGCGTGTTGCCCCGGGCAGTACCGATGGTCGAAGCCATGACGGCATTGATACTTTGCGATCACGCCTTGCGCCACCGAGCGCAGTGCGGAACGGTTTAGCCCACATGGATGCCGAGTCCCTGGAGAACCTGTACTACGCGGTCGCAGCGGTCGTCGTGGCGGTTCTAACTTTCCACGGATGGCGGCAAGGCGTAGCCCGGCAGGCGATTACGCTGGTCGCCATCGCCAGCGCTTACGCGGTGGGATTTTTTGGCGCGGGACTGGTCGAGCCGTATTTCCAATTCCTGAAGTATCCGCCTCAGCTCACGCGGATCATTGCGGGGGCCACCGGGGGGCTTTTGACGATGGTTGCGATCACCACGGTGGGACGGGCTTTCTTTAAGCGGACGAGCGAGCGTCCGGCGGGAAGAGGTCGATTTGCCTATGGCTTCTTCGGCGCGGTGCTGGGCCTGGTCTTCGGGGGCGTAGTCTTCATGGTCGCCACGGAACTGGTGCGCCTCGTGGGCGCCGTCGCGCAATCGAACGTGCAGATCGCGGAAGTCTCGAAGACTGACGAAAAGCAGGTCTCGAAGGTGGAAGTAAGCCCGATTGTGAGCGGTCTCGCCCGGCTGACGACTGCGCTGAACGACGGCGGCAGCGGTACTTTTTTCCGCAAGGTGGACCCGGTGCCCGCGCATGTCTTCGCCACGCTGACGAAGCTCGGGATCATGGTTTCGCGTCCGGAAGCAGTGAATCGATTCCTGGCTTACCCGGGGATCTCGGACCTGACGCATCACCCAAAGCTGCTGGCGCTTTCCAATGATCCGGAGGTTGCGAACCTGCTGGCGTCGCAAAGTTACTTTCGGTTGTTGCGGCACGAAAAAGTCGTGGGACTTGCGAGCGATCCGGATTTCTCCGAGCAATTGAAGCGCACGGATTTCCAACAGGCGATCGATCATGCGCTGAAGGCTCCCCCTGCCCCGCACCGGCATGAACTGATCGAGCAGGGAAACGACGCGGCGCAGTAGACGGCGGGTCACTCTGGACGCGCGCGCAGAATCTTCTTACACCACGGCCCAAGCATGCCTCGTTACATTCCGACCATCGGTCTTGAAGTCCACGTCCAGCTCAAGACGCGCAGCAAAATGTTTTGCGGATGCGCGACGAGCTTTGGCGACACGCCGAACTCGAATGTGTGCCCCGTTTGCCTCGGCTACCCGGGCGCGCTGCCGGTAATGAATGAGGAGGCACTGAAGATGACGGCGCTGGCGGGAACGATGCTGGGATGCGAGGTGCCGGCGGTCTGCAAGTTTGACCGAAAGAATTATTTCTACCCGGACATGCCGAAGAACTACCAGATCACGCAATATGATCAGCCGATCTGCGTGGGTGGCGGTGTGCCGTTGCACGAGTTTGCGTATCCGAAGGATGCACAGAAGAACATCGCGCATCCCGGCAAGGTGGCGAAGCTGACGCGCATTCACCTCGAGGAGGACGTGGCCAAGTCGTCGCACTTCGACACAAACAGCGGCATCGATTTCAATCGCGCGGGCACGCCGCTGATGGAGATCGTGAGCGAGCCGGAAATCGATTCACCGGAAGAGGCGTTCGCTTACCTCACCTCGCTGCAACAGATCCTCGTCTACGGCGGGGTGAGCGATGCGGATATGGAGAAGGGGCAGATGCGGTGCGATTGCAACGTGTCGGTGCGACCGGAGGGACAGAAGGAATTTGGCGTGAAGATCGAGATCAAAAACATGAACTCGATTTCGGCGGTCCGTCGGGCGATCGCCTATGAGATCCAGCGGCAGATCGATGCCGTGGAGCGGGGCGAAAAGCTCACGCAGAGCACACGCGGGTGGAATGACGTGACGGGACAAACTTACCACATGCGCAGCAAGGAGAGCGCGCATGACTACCGCTATTTCACGGACCCGGATTTGCTGCCGGTGGACACGACCGTCTTTATGGACGAGGTGCGCTCGCGGCGTCCGGAATTGCCGGGCGAGAAGCGCGATCGATTCGTGGCGAACTTCAGCGTCACCCCCTACGACGCGAGCGTGCTGGCGAGCGACAAGGCCCTGGCGGATTACTACGACGCGGCGGTGAAGCACGCGAAGGATCCGAAGGCGGTGGCAAATTACGTGATCAACGATCTGCTAAGCGCGCTCGCCGCCGGTGAGCACACGATCGCGGAATGCCCGGTGGCGCCGGATCAGCTCGCCGAACTCGTGAACACGGTGAAGAGCGGACAAATCAACTTCGGCCAAGGCAAGGAAGTGCTGGCCGAAATGCTCGCGACCGGCAAAACGCCTGCGGTGATCATCGAGGAGAAGGGGCTGAAACAGGAGAGCGATACGGGAGCAATCGAGGCGATCTGCAAGCAAGTGATCGATGCGAATCCGAAGCCGGTGGAGGAATTCCGCGCCGGCAACGAGAAGAGCATCAACTTCCTCAAGGGTCAGGTGATGAAGCTTTCGAAAGGGAAAGCAAATCCGCAAGTCGTGCACGAGGTGCTGGTGAAGCTGCTGGCGCCTTAGAAGCGTTTGTTTAACGATCAGGGTGGCGGAGCCGATGCGCCTCCGCGGCGTGCACGAGAAGACGGGAATAATCTCCGGCGAGCTGGAGGGACCCATCCTCCCCAGGTGGTCAAATTGCGAATTCCGGATGTAAACCGCACCGGCGAGCCAGGATGCATGGTCGAAAGACGACGTCCTTTGATCAGAAAAAGTCTTTTTCCCGCTGAAAGACGACGTCCTCAGGCTCGAAAAAGACTTTTTCTCTTTCGAGGACGCCGTCCTCGGCCTCGCTCAAGTGTTTTTCTCTCCTGAGGACGGCGTCTTTGGACGCGAATAAGTGTTTTCATCGTCCGAGGACGTCGTCCTTCGCCTCGAAAAAGACTTTTGCTTAGCGCTGGTTAACGTCTTTCAGCGCGAATCCTTGGATTTGTCCTCTGAAGACAACGTCCTTCGACCTGCATTTTCGGATTTAAGCCGCATGCGCGGCCTCCCATTTTTGCGAAGCGATGCGCGCGACAAATCCGGTGCGCGCTGCGGAATCACGCCTCACGGTTCTCGAAACTCCCACCTCCGCGTCCATCTTCCTTCGTTGTGAAATCCCAGCCGCGATTGCAGGACCGCAAGCTATGCGCGGGCTTCGCTCCCAGGGTTGTCCCCGGCCCGAGCGCCCTATGACCTGTGCTGACCTGCGCCCGGCACGGGCCCCGGGGAAACTGAGATCTAAAACTTGGGGACGTTTGCCGCCGGCTTGGCCGGTCCGGTCCCGGGCTTCGCCGGTTGCCTGGCCGATTCCCTCGCAAGACGTTTTGCCCAGTCGCCGGCATTGCGGTCCGAAATCTTGAGGACCAATCCCAAGGCGAACTCGGCCGTGGCTCCGTCCGCGCGTTCCCATTTGTTGAGCTTGAACGCGTCTTTAATCCCTTTCGCGATTTCACCGTAAGGGCCGGGCGCTTTTAGCTTCTCCTCTTTCCACCGGCTCTTCCCCTTCTCTGCTTCCAGGATCGCCGCGATCTCGGGCTCGGTGATCTGCTTGGGGACACCATTCTCCGGGATGTGCGCATATTCGATCACCAAACAGGAACCGCCGGCAAACGCTGCTCGAATACGGAACCCATGGTACTCGTAACAGCGCTCGATCGCACCCGGAAGGAGGGGTTTGTCCGTCGGGGCCGAAAGGTCTTCACGAGGTTGCCCGTAGAGAAGTTGCGACTGCCCCTCCGTCTCCCCCAACCTCGCCTCCGCGCATGGAATCAAACAGGCAAAAGACAAGGCGAGAGGGATAAAGCGCTTCATGGTGTTGGAATCATCTCCCCGGACGGAATCTTCGCGCATATGGTTACATGGGGACGCTGCCGCGACTCGCGGCATCCTGCCGGGTTGCGAGTGGTGACTTCGCTCGGAAGGATTCTGCGCGATGCCGGAAGCGGCCGATTTCCTCCATCCGGCGAAGTGAAGCGACTAGAGAGCGTTAAGCTGAAGGTGGATCTGTCCGCCCTGCGTTGTTCCGGGGAAGTAACCCCAAGCGCTTAGACTCTTCGGCAAATAAATGCCGCTGCCTGTAACAGCGCGCGTAATACCGGGCACTTTCACTTTTGCGCGGAATTTTCCCGTCGCGGGCTTCACGCCGCCCCAATTCACGAGGGATGCAATTGGAATCCCAGGAATACCGGCCGTGACCATCGCCGGGTTCGACTCAGTGGTCGTTACGGCGTCGTCAACCCCGGTCAAGCCCGTGCCGCCTACCCAGAGAGATCAATGACAATCATGTCTCTGCATGGATGCGGCGGCCAAAGGAGCCACGGCAGGCGTCCTGGGAAAACAAATCGCACGTTTCTGTTGACCGAAACGCGCTCGGCCGCTTTAGTCCCCGTCCCTTTGAGAAACGGGCTGTGGCTCAGCTTGGTAGAGCGCTTCGTTCGGGACGAAGAGGCCGCGGGTTCGAATCCCGCCAGCCCGACCAAAGGACGGCGTAAGCCTAAACGCCGAAGGCGCACTTTCCCCGGCGGAATGAGACCCTCAGTTCGATTGCGTGACGCGCATCGCATCTTCTTGCAAATGGCCCAAAGCGCTCCTTGCAGAGCAATCCCGCCAGCCCGCCAAAGGACGGTTTAAGCTCCAAGGCGCCGAAGGAGGCCGCCTCCCTATGGGATAGTGGGGGCAACATCTCACGATCTCGGCTGAGGACATCGTGGCTTTGGGAAGAAGCCGACGCCGCCACCTAGCGCGTCTTCTTCGCGCGTTTTCGCCGCATCGCAAACTTAGGCACGCGCGGCGGCGCGCGCAGAATCGATATTTAGGTCCAGCCCGCGACTGCACGAGGTCCTATGCCATCCGATTCATTTCCAAATTCGGCCGCGAACGACTCGCCGGCAGAATCCACCGACGGTTACACTCGGCGCCGCTTTCTCCAGAATCTCGGCACCGCCAGCGTCGTGGCGGGTGCCGCAAACTTCGCAGCATCTGCCATGAGCGCGCAAGAAACCGCAAAAGCCGCGTCTTCAGGTCCCACCGTTCCACTCACGCTCACGGTCAATGGAAAGCAGCACAAGCTGTCCGTCGATCCGCGCAGCACGTTGCTCGATACCCTGCGTGAGACGCTGCAACTGACCGGCACAAAGAAAGGCTGCGATCACGGGCAATGTGGCGCGTGCACTGTGCACATCAATGGCCAGCGGACAAACTCCTGCCTCTGCCTTGCTCTTGTCCACGAGGGCGACGAGATCACCACCATCGAAGGACTCGGAACACCGGAAAGCATGCACCCCATGCAAGCCGCCTTCGTGAAGTGCGATGGTTACCAGTGTGGTTACTGCACTTCCGGACAAATCATGTCCGCCGTGGCGCTGCTGCGGGAACCGTGCGGCGAAAGCGATGCCGACGTGAAAGAGGCGATGAGCGGAAACATCTGTCGCTGCGGAGCCTACCCAAACATCCTGGCCGCGATTCAGCAAACCCGCAGAGCGCAGCCCAAGGAGGTCTGAACCCATGAAAACCTTTGATTTCGTTCGGCCCGGGGACGCGTCTGCCGCCATCACCGCGCAGGCTCGCGCCAAAACCTCGCAACAAGGCGCGGACATTCGCTTCCTCGCAGGCGGCACCACCTTGGTGGACCTGATGAAGCTGAACGTCGAAACCCCCGCGCACCTCATCGACATCAATCGCCTGCCCCTGGACAAAATTGAGCGCCTGCCCGACGGCGGTTTGAAGATCGGCGCCACCGTCCGAAACACCACGCTCGCGCAGGATCCGTATGTGAAGGAGCACTACACTTGCCTCTCCCAGGCCATCCTTGCCGGAGCCTCGACGCAACTGCGCAACCGCGCCACCACCGCCGGTAATCTTCTTCAGCGCACCCGCTGCGTTTATTTCCGCGACCCCACGATGCCTTGCAACAAGCGCGTGCCTGGCAGCGGTTGCCCGGCGATCGAAGGACACAATCGTAATCTCGCGATTCTCGGCACGAGCGAGCGTTGCATCGCCAATAATCCGTCCGACATGTGCGTCGCGCTGCTGGCGCTGGACGCCGTGGTGCACATCCAGAGTTCCAAGGGCGAGCGCTCAGTGCCGATCGCGGAGTTCCATCTTCTTCCCGGCGATACTCCGGAACGCGAAACGGTTCTGGAGCCCGGCGATCTCATCACGAGCGTGACTTTGCCGCCGCCAGAAAAGGGCGCGAAGTCCCTTTATCTCAAGCTGCGCGATCGCGCCTCTTACGAGTTCGCCCTCGCGTCTGCGGCAGTCGTCCTTTCGCTGGAGAATGGGCTGATCGCTCGCGCCCGTTTCGCCATGGGCGGGATCGGGGCAAAACCCTGGCGTGTCGCCGAGGCGGAGGACTCGCTGGAAGGACAAAAGCCGGAGATCCCTGCCTTTCAACGCGCGGCCGAAATCGTCCTGCGCGGCGCGCGTCCGCAAAGCGAAAACGGATTCAAGGTCGAACTAGCAAAACGCTGCATCACGCGCGCTCTCAACCTCGCGACCCATGCCGCCTGAAGCCACTGCCATGAGTGCCACGGATTCCATCATCGGTAAGGACCGCCCGCGCGTCGACGGACCAGTCAAGGTAACTGGCCGCGCCCTTTATTCCTCGGATCACCACTTTCCGGGCATGCTCTACGCCGTGCCGGTGTGCAGCACCATTGCACGCGGCACGCTCGAGAGCCTCGACACCGCCGCTGCCGAAAAGATGCCCGGGGTGAAAGCCGTCTTTCGCCGCGGAAACATCGGGCGCCTCTTCCGCGCGAAGGTGAACTTTGGCGAAGACATGAGCATGGTGGACGAGCAGCGCGTCCCCTTCGAGGACGACGAAATCAACTACTACGGCCAATACGTGGCACTCGTCGTTGCAGAATCCTTCGAGCAGGCCAGCGCTGCGGCGGACGTCGTCAAAGCCACCTACAAAACGGAAAAGCACGACACTTCCGGCGAGTTCGATTTGAAGAAGCTCGACGGCCTGACGAAGGCGACGGCCGAGGAAAGTGAAGATCCCGCTGTTCCAAAGGTGGAGACCGAGCGGGGCGAACCCGAGAAGGTCTTCGGCACGTCCCCAATCCAACTCGACGCCACTTACACGGTGCCCGTGGAGACGCATAATCCCATCGAGCTCCATGCGACCGTCGCGGTGTGGGAAGGCCCCAACGTCACGCTCTACGAATCCACACAGGCCGTCGTGAATGCGCGCAACGTGATGGCCCAGGTGTTGGGCGTGCCGCGGGAGAATGTGCGGGTCATCACGAAGTTTCTCGGCTCGGGATTCGGGGGAAAACTCTGGCCGTGGCCGCACTGCGCGCTCGCTGCAGCCGCCGCCCGCGAGCTCCAGCTCCCGGTAAAGCTGGTGCTCACCCGGCGCATGATGTTTCAAAATGTCGGCCATCGTCCCGCGCTGCAGCAGCGCTTCCGTCTCAGCGCCACCGCCGAGGGAAAGCTCACGTCCCTGCGCCAGGAATACGTGAACCACACGTCAATCCTCGACGACTACCAGGAAAACTGCGGCGAGGCGACCGCTCACATGTACAGCGTGCCGAACCTGCGCGTCACTTCGGCACGCGCGCGCCGCAACGTCGGCACGCCGACTTCGATGCGCGGTCCCGGCGCCGTCCCGGGATTATTTGGACTCGAGTCCGCCATGGATGAGTTGGCGGTGCAGCTGAAGATGGACCCGGTGAAGTTCCGTCTCCTCAACGAGCCGGCGATGGACGAAAGCCTCAATCTCCCCTTCTCCTCGCGACACCTGGCGGAATGCTACGAACTCGGCGGAAAACAATTTGGCTGGGAGAACCGCAGCGCCGCCGTCGGTTCGATGCGCGACGGCGACGATGTTCTCGGATGGGGCATGGCCGCTTGCACCTGGATGGCCAAACGTCTCGGCTGTCACGCTCGCGTGGAAATCCTCGAGGATGGATCGGCCCGCGTGTCCACTGCCTCGCAGGATATTGGCACGGGCACCTACACCGTCCTCGCGCAGGTCGTAAGCGAAAAGCTCCGGCTGCCCGTCGAGAAGATCGAGGTAAGCATTGGCGACTCGGCTCTGCCCTCCGGCCCGCTTTCCGGCGGATCGATGGCCACCGCCTCAGTGATTCCCGCCGTCATGGAAGCCGCGGGCAAAGCGGTTAGGGAACTCATGAGCGTCGCGACAAAAACTCCGGGCTCCAAGCTGGAGGGCCGCGACGCCAGCAAACTCGAGCTGGCAGACGGCTCCGTTCGGGATACGGACGGCAAGGATGCGGTGTCCATCTCCGAACTCCTGAGCCTCGCCAAGCTCCGCAGCGTCGGCGGCGAGGGAAAATCGGAAGGCACCTTTGGCGGCGAGAAGCCGCCCAAAGTTTCCACGCATTCTTTCGGCGCGCACTTCATCGAAGTCCGCTGGCAGCCGCAAATCGCCCGCTTGCGCGTGAGCAAAGTCGTAACGGCGATCGATGCCGGCCGAATCATCAATCCGCTTGCGGGGCGCAATCAAATCGAGGGCGCCGTCGTGATGGGCATCGGCATGGCGCTCTTTGAAGAGACGCATTACGAGCCCCGCACCGGCGCGCCGATCAATGCGAGCCTCGCCGATTACGTCATGGCGGTGAATGCCGACGTTCCACCGATCGACGTGCACTTCCTCACGTATCCCGACAAAGAGCTGAACGAACTCGGCGCGCGCGGCATCGGGGAAATCGGCCTGGCGGGAACCGCCGCCGCGATCACAAACGCGATTTACCACGCCACCGGTCTCCGTTTTCGCAAAATCCCCGTGACCATCGAAGACCTGCTCGCCGCTCCTCTCGTGGGGTAAAGAGATTGCCACAATTGATTTCCGGAGCGCGCAAAAGTTTTGAGACAGGATTGACGGGATTCGTTGGATTATCCGGAAACGATTTTTGGCAGCTCTCGCGCTACAAAAACATTTTTGTGACGCCGGTCACAAATCGCGCCCACCATTCGTCTTTACTGTGATGAACGGTGATTCCAACTCCACGCAGGCGGTAAGCCCTTTGAAAATCGTAGTTATAGGCGGTCGCGGCTTGATCGGCTCACGAGTCACGCGCCACCTTCGTTCGCAAGGTCATACGGTGACGCCTGCCTCGCCGTCTTCAGGCGTGAATACCCTCACCGGCGAAGGGTTGGCCGCCGCGCTGGATGGCGCTGATGTCGTTGTCGATGTCTCAAATTCCCCATCGTTTGAAGATGAGCCCGTGATGCACTTCTTCAAAACTGCCGGGACCAATATTGCCGCTGCAGAGAAGGAAGCTGGCGTCAAACATCACGTCGCGCTTTCCGTCGTCGGAACGGACCGCCTCCAAGCCAGCGGCTACTTTCGGGCCAAGCTCGTGCAAGAAAACCTCATCAAGCAATCCGGTGTTCCATACACGATCATCCGCGCCACACAGTTCTTCGAGTTCGTGCCGTCGATCGCGCAGGCATCGACCAGCGGCCAAATCGTCCGGATCTCTTCCGCAATGATGCAGCCTATCGCGGCGGATGACGTCGGCTTGGTCGTAGCCAGGGCTGCGGTTTCCGCGCCGCGCAATGGCATTTTCGACCTCGCCGGGCCGGAACGAATTCGGATGGATGAACTCGCGCGGCAATATCTCGCCGCCACCCACGATTCGCGCGTGGTCGTGACGGATGACGCAACCGGTTACTTCGGCACTCCCGTGGACGATAACAGCCTCACAGGTGGTCCCACCGCGCTACTCGGAGCTACACGATTCGCCGATTGGCTGCGCAGGAGCAGCGAGCCGAAGGAAGCCGCCGCAGCCATGACGGCGGGCGCGAACTGACGATCCGAATTCACATGAAACGCGCGCTCAAAATCCTCACCGCGTCACTCGCCCCCGCGCTGCTGACCTTCACCAATAGCTTCGCCGAAGAAAAGCCCGTCACGATCACGGAGATCTTCAAACGTGATCATCCGCAACTCGCGGACAAGGAGATCATCGTCAAACGGATCGAATTAAAGCCGGGCGCATCGGCGCCACCGCATGTCCACCCGGGGATGGTCACCGGCTACGTGGAAAGCGGGACGCTGGAGTTTCAGATCAAGGGCGCAGCGCTCAAGACGCTGAAGAAAGGCGACACCTTTTTCGAGCCGCCGGGCACTCATCATCTCGTCGCCCGTAATCCGGACACCGCCGTAACCGCCGTCGTCATCGCGTTCGTCGAAAATCCCAAAGGCGCTCCCGTTTCCACTCCGCTCGAGGAGCATAGCAAATAGCGGCCCCTTGGACGTTGGATTTGAATGTGACTGCGAAGGACGCAAAGGGCGCAAAGGATTAGCTTCGACGAGCGATTCGGCACTCTTAAGTTCACCTTTTTATGCACCAGTCCCGGTAGCTGATTCCGTTCTAAACTCCCTTCTTCGGGGCCTTCGCGTCCTTCGTAGTCCCACCCCTATCGCGGTTTTCAGGTTGGGCGTTGCACGTTCGGCGTCGCCCCGCGCGGCTCATGGCTTCTCCATCACCAGCTTCCCAGTCCCATACGGCTTCAGCCCGGGTGTCGGACGACCAAACGCGCGGAATTGCCCCCGCACCGCTCCCTGCTTTTGCAAAAGCACGCCTCCCCACGGCACCCAGTCCGAACTCCCGGGTCGTGACAAGTGTCCGCTCATCGCCCCTCCCCCAGGGTTAAACTTCCCGTTCAGTCGGAAGGAAGCGGACCCCACCAGCGAGTTCTCCGTTGCCTGGATGGTCCCCGCGACGGTCCCTTGCAATCCGCCGCCGTTCGCCTCGATTCGCAGCCCGTTCGGATACGATCCCTGGAGGCTCGCGGGAACGGTGTAGCGGGATGCTTGCAGCGCCACGACTTCCTGTTCTACCGGCGGGATATAATAACTCACACCTCGAACTGCCACCAGCCACTTCAAGCTACCATCCGCATCGCTCACGCCTGCCGTGTCCCGGAAGCTGATTAAACCGCGCACCCACCCGCGCATCGGCACCGGCGAGGTGTTATACATCGGGTAAAGCGTGGCGAAAAACGGTAGGCGCCCGCTGCTGTCGAGCGGATTGCTCGCGGCAAACGGCTCGCCATCCGGCATCTTCCCCGTCACCACCGCAACGCCCGAACGTGCCAGCCGCCAGCGCCCATACCCATCTCCATTCGCCTTCTGCAGCGGATTCGGAATGGAATCGCTGAATACGGGCACGGAGATCGGCGGCAAACTCGTCCATTGGAGCTTCGCCGGAATCACAAACGTGTAATCGCCGGATTTTGCGCTCGCCGCCCGCAGGTTCGGCTTCGTCAGCACCACCTCGATAGGAATTCCGTCCGCAACGATGGTCGCCGCAAGGTTCATCGACGTCCCGCTCGCCTGCACTTGCAGAGTAATCTCCGCGCTCGTTGCAGCCGACGTCTGGATCCGAGCGTGGAAACGATTCTCCTCATCGAGCTCCCCCGCGAAGTTCGACAAAAATCCTCCGAGCCACAGCTTGCCGGTGAGGGCGCCATAGCCGCCAAGTTGCACCGTCAGATGCCCGTCATGACGCGGCGCCGCCTCGTCGAGCAATCCCGAAAACTTTCCGCGCAGGTCCGCTCGCAGCGACACGCGGCCAATTCCGCGGCCGCCATTCCCATCCGTGATCACATACGTGAACTCATCCACCGCAACGGGATCACCGGCCGGTGCCGTGTAGATGATCGATTTTCCGTCGCTCCCAAGCGCCACCGTGCCCAACCGCGCCGGACGCACCTCGATGATCGCCAACACATCGCGGTCCACGTCTCGGTCATTCGCCAGCGCCTTGATCACCCGGCTCTGACCCGGCTCCGGCGGACGCGCAAAGTCTGGGCGCGCGTAAGGCGGCAGGTTCACCCGCGTGAAAGTTGCCGGACGAATCCGGAACACCGACGAATCATAACCACTTCCCTGCCCGCTCCCGTAAATATACCCGTCGTGACTCTCGACCATGGGCCGGGGATCATACAATGGCGCCCTGAGATTCGTCGCAATCGGCACGGTCCCGAACAGTCGATTGATCCGGACGATCTCGTAAAAACTGGTGGCCCCCGTGGAATTGCTCCTCCCTCCGTAGAAGGATCCGTCCCGCCCCAGTAACATGAAGTAAGGATTCACATTGCTCGTGTATAGGCTCGTGAGCAGCGTCCCATCCGGGGAGACCGGGTAGATCGAGGACCAGGTGGGCACGTAGTAGTTCCCATCCGGATGCGCGTGGACCCGGAAAACATCGGAGTTGAATCCCGTCGACGGCCCAACATCAGAAACCACCCCATCCAGACCGATCCGCACAATCGTGGAGGCATTGGATGTCCTTCGCGCCACCGCGCGAAAAGCCCCGTCGTGCCCCACAATCGGCGACCGAGCCTCGACAAAGCCAGTTCCCGCGAAGTCGGCGATCACCGAGAACTCACCATCCAGCGACAAGCGGAAGAAGATTGGCGGAGGCCCATCGAAATAGTCGTAGGTCAATCCGTAGACGGCCCCGTCCGGGCCAATGACCAGGTCCACTCCGTTCAGAAACTGCCCGGCAGGCAGCACAAACTCGTGCAACAGTTCGAAGCGTCCGTCGTAGCTGAGACGAAAAAGGATGTGCACTCCATTGAACCAGGTCGTGCCGTAGAGATGCCCGTCCTCCGCCGCAACGATCCGCGGCCCTTCGAAGGTGCCGAAGTCATACAGCACCCGGAACCCACCCGCCGGCGTCAGGCGAAACACCTTCCCGAAGTTCGTGCCGTAAAGGGCGCCATCCCGTCCCTCCACCAGCTGGTGTGGAAACTGATCGCGCCCGAGCATCCGAACGATCTGCGGCTTTTGCGCGAGCGCGCTCGTCACCAGGACGAAAAGGAGGACAATGGGAGCGCAAAAACGCAGGGACATGTGGAGCGGAACAAGAGCAGAGATGTCCTTAATTACAATCAGGCATGGAAGCGCCCGCGGCCGAGGCCGATCGGCAGTTTCATCAAAGGGCGGGGTTCCATCACTCAACCCCACAAGCGCCAATCGTGGCAGCGTAGGCCGACAAAAGTGAAGACGCGGCGCCCATCTCACCTCCGCTTCGGCGGACTTGGCGCGGGCGTGTGAAGATCGTTTCGCGGCGTGATAACCGTGCCACCGTGTGTGCCGTTGGATTCGAGGGTTCCGTCTGCATTGGCAATGCGCCAGCGATAGCGTGCCAGGTCCTCTGCCTGAACCTCATCCTGGCGATGGCGCGTGCTCGGCACCCGGCCCGCCTGGACAATCTTCCACTCACTCTTCTTGAAACTCGGCAATCCATCTGGCGCGGGGCGCGACTCGCGTTCGATGAGATCGAGCCAGTTTTCCTCTGCGACGAACGCTCCCGCGAGATCCACTTCGCTCAGGTCTGCCATGCGAAAAGACGCTGGGTTCGGCAGCACCGTATTACCGGTGATTCCCCCGCTGGAGAAATCCGCCCCGGTCAGATCTGCGCCGTTAAACATTGCGTACCGCAAATCAGCGTCGACGAAGCGTGTCCCTCGCGCAGCAGCATGTTCGAACGACGCCTGCCAAAGCCTGGCACCGGTGAAATAAGCATTATCCAGAAACGCCCCCTTGAAATTAGCATCGCCCAACCGCGATCCACGAAAGCTGGTGCCCTCCATTTGCGCGTAGGCCAGCATGAGACCTCGAGCGCCCTGGACGGAAGAAGCCGCGATTTGCGTGGGTTCGAGCCGGAAGTTTTCCAGCACTGCATTTTCCACTTCCGCATAACTGAAGTCAGCTCGCTGATCGATGAGGCCCGTGATGTCGATCCCCGCAGCCACCAGCGAGCGCAAAACAAAACCACGCTCCGGGCTCCGGGGATCGCGGATGGGTTTCCCGTCATCACCGAGATAGCGATAGCCTCGCAGTGAACTGCAGGCAGCAGCCAGCCTGCCGAGCAAACGCGCGGAGGCGCTGCGATACTGCCGGGCATCCGCGGATTCCGTTACCTGGGCCTGGGTCCCCGCAATTACTCCCGGCGTCTCCCTCACTCCCGTGATTTTCTCCTTATTGGCGTCTTCGATACTGGCATCGAGCGATGACAGGACGTCGCCAACGATCTGAAGCAAAGCGGCGCGACGGGCGGATTCGGAGAGAAGATTTTGATCCCCGAGCAGCGTGTTCTGAGTCTGCAGCAATTCGTTCTGAGCTTTCGACTGGCTCGTTTGCTCTTCCATCAATTTCGTCTGCCGCTCGAGCTTCTCATTCTGCTTATCCAGGCGGTCGATTTGAAGATAGGCGACTGCCAGGCTGCCCGTCTGGCAGAGGAGCGCCGTGAGAGCAACGACCGCGGCCATGGTGCTGTAGACACCAAGCCAGGCAAATATTACCGACTTGCCTTCTTTCAGGGCGGGCCAAACTTCATCGAGCCAGAAAGCAGGTTTTGCCAGGGTCGCCGGACTCTTCCGAATGCTTTCCGCGGCCACGCTCAGACCCGCCTTTACTGCATCGGTGGAGCCGGCAATGACCGTCTTGAAAATGACACGGGCCGCCAACGTTGCCACCACCATGAGCACCACGAGGACTATCAACGTCTGGACCATCGACTGCCACGGCACTTGCTCCATGTCCACGAGCTTGTGGATGAGCCAGCCGCCTGCGACGCCGAGCAGCAGCGTAAGGACAAAAAGCAATGCGCCCTTGAGAGCGTGAATGCGCTTTACGGTGGAACTCCTGCCGGGAGCCGGGATCGCCGGAGGAGAAGCTGCAGTGGGATCGGCGCTCATGCGGCGCGTGCAAGGACATCGAGGATGACCGAGCTGGTTCGGGATGAATTGGGAGCAACGTTGCCGCGACGGAGGAACATATTTGACTCGGAATATGCGGCACTAACTGGAACAAAAGCAATCTCGCCTATCTATTGTGGGCTCCGAAATCGGCCGGCCCGCGTCACCTCATTTTTGCTCGCGGATCGATCTCCCGGTGGCTTGGGATCACCCACAAGTCCGTTGTGATTTTCCACGGAATCGGCATGTGCGAATTCCTGGCGCGATCCTGGCGGATTACCACTGCTGAGGGGAAAACTGGCCTGAACTCCGTTACGGGCGACCTGTTTATAGCAATCCGCGACAAAATGCGATGAGCTCTATTAGGAGCGAAGTATATCGCCGCGAGCTCCTCATGTCGCTCCTACGAGGCTCTGCGCTTCAAGTCATCAGTCGACATCGCATTCCGTAGGATCCTGCTTGCCAAACCCGGAACGTACGCGGCATACCCCCACTGCTCCCAACGCCTCCAGCGTCCGCGAAGCTCGTCCGCAACCCTACACCTTCCTCGCCTGTTTTGAATCCGCTCGTCCGCGTCGTCCTCCTCGCGCTCTGCGCGCACCTGTGTTCCTGCGCCCAGGATGTGGCAAACCGTTATTACGCATCGGAACGTTATGCGCCTCGCGATCCAAAGACGGTCGAACTCCTTCGGGCCGCGCCGTCCCGTCCTTTCGTGGTCATCGCCGACTTCCAATCTCGCGGCGAATCCGCAAACAGCATGAAGAAGCGCGCCGCCAAAATCGGAGCGGACGCCATCATCGTCACTCCGCTCGGTGGCTACTATCGAACCAACGAGCAATGGGCCGGGAGCGATTCGATGGCCCACACCTATTCGCGCCTCGTCGGCTCCGCGATCAAATATACCAGGTAATGAAGACCACCCATCGCCTTAGCGCGCTCCTCCTCGGCATTTTCACCCTCTTCGGCTGCGCCAGCGTCGACGTCACCAAGACAGGAAAAGGCTACTATCCGCCGACTAATCCAAATGAAGTCGAAATCCTCATGACCGTCCCCACGCGTCCTTACGAGGAACTCGCTTCCGTGACCACGACCGGCCACGACATGCGGGCGGAGGCGAAGTTGCACAATGCGATCCGCGCCAAAGCCGCGCCTCTCGGCGCAAACGCGGTCATCTTGAAAGACCAGGGAATCATTCCCACCGGCATGGGCGGAGGACAGCGCTGGGCAATGGGCGTCGCCATTCGCTACACCGCGTCGCCTGCTGTCACGGTGAATCGCAAAGCCGACTCCCGGTAAGTCAGAGTCACACCGGTCCGAAACTCCAATTCCACGGCCGACACGTGGCGGCGCTGTAAACACGTTGACACCTCGGTGCCGTCCGCATCGCAGCCACGTTCGGTAAGAACGTGCCTTCGCTCCCTAGGATTGGCCTGATTATAGTGACGTCAGGCCCGCGCTTGGTGCAGCTACTCAAGGGGCCGTCGATGGACGTGGCGTCACGCGCCAAAGCTTCGGCATCTTCAAAAAGGCAAGTGAGATCGATTCCCTGCTGCGAGTTCAAATACCTTGCGGGCACGCGTGTTTGAAGTGCATCCGGAGGTCAGTTTCTCGGCTTGGAACAACAAAAGTCCCTTACCGCATCGCAAGAAGGCAGCAGAAGACAATGTCGCGCGATTGGCAACCGACTTACTCGACTGGATCAAGCTGCCAAAGCCCGTAGGGATTGTGAAAGCTGTCGCCTTCAGGATAGTAGCTGTAGTTCTCGAACGTGAGTCGGTAACGCGGTGCCCCGGCGCGCACTCCAAACGTGTGCCCGTCCGCAAACTTCGGAGCTTCGTCCATGAGATAACAGCAGAACTCCGTCGCGACTTCGAACGCCGTTTCCAGATCACGTCCGAGAATGGCGCAGTCGGGCAATCCAAACGCCCGCAGTCCGCACGTGAAATATTCGTGGTCCTGCCCAACCAACACGACCATGGAACGGAAGAGCGAGTAAGCGGCTTTCACTCGCGCGTGCTCGCGCCATTTCGCCGCACTGACTGACGATCCTGCGTTCTCCACTTTCACCACCAAGCCTCCTGCGTTCAGCAATCCAACGCCGGCATCCATCATCTGCCCGACGACCTCGCGGCCGACGCGGTCCGACAAAAGGTACAGCGTGAAGGTGTGCTCTTCCACCGCGGCAAGGTCGGAGTCCGGAATCTGGCCCATTCCGCCCGAACGCACAGCCCCCGGGAGATTCGGATCGCGATCGTAGATGTCCAACTCGAAGCAGGTTTTGGTTTCCGTGTGCATCAGGACCTTGCCGGCGAAGAGGTATCCACCGCTCTGCGTAGCGATGGAGGTGACGATCTCGGTCCGGTCCTTCCATTTGCCGGGAATGCCGAGGATGATTACGGGTTCGGATTGGTCCATCGCGATTGATGAAATGGGATGTGTGCACCGTCTTCGAAAAGGCAGCAAGATGAGAGGCGGCTGCCCTTCGGGTCCCGCATTCGCAGGAGCTTTTTGCTTCAGAATATGAGAGCGATATGTGAGGCTGTCTCCGCTCCGATTCGATTCATTCCACTCGGATCCCTTCATGCAGCCGCAGCGCCCTGCTATTCCCGTTATCCAGCCGGCACGCTCTGACGATCGTCGCCTACGGCTCCGACCCAGTGATCTCCCGCCGTCGCAGCCAGGAAGGTCGCGCTACGAAGATTGGCGCTTCGCGTTGAGTTTGGACTACGGTTAGACCCGTGCTCCGTGCGCGCTTACCGGGTTGGCGCGTCTCTGAGGTATTCTTCGCCGGGGAGGTCGATGGGGGTGAGGCACTTTAGGACCAGGAGGGCGTGGGTGGGGTTGAGTTGTTTTCGGCGGTGGCTCACCACGATCGTAAGGCCTTGATCGTCGAGCAACAGCATCTCCCCTTCCCTGCCGGGGTTTAGCTCGTAGCGGCCGCTGTCGATGGCGGAGTCGGCGGTGGAACGGAGCATGGTGTAATGGCCGTCGGCGAAGAACTGGATCTGGCCGCCGGTCATCTGGCGCTCGCGGATGCCTTTGTAGGTTCCGGCCCACGTGGTGTAGAAGGCGATCTCTTCGGGGGTTCGGTGATCGAGGGTGTAAGTGATTCGTGAGCCGGCGACCATGGCTTCCTGCTTGATCAGGCCGATGTCGGGCGCGAGGAAGTAGTAGCCGGTTTCGAAATAGTCGGGCTCTTGCTTGAGGTGGCGCTCGTAGGAAATTCGGAGGCAGTTGGGGTATGCGTTTCCGAAGAGCGTGACGGTTTCGGCACCTTCGATTTTCCAGTTACTCCGCTCGATCGGGGTGTCTTTATCCCAGATGAGTCCGGCGCGTGGCGGGAGTGGCAGCGTGACGGTCTCGACGGTTGAGGTGGCGGCGTCGCCGGTTGAATCGCTCTTTGGAATTTCGTCGAGCTCGCGCCAGGCGTCTCCCGCGTTTCGGCAGTAGCGCAGGACGGGGTCGCGCATTTCGGGGATGCCCGTGATTTTTAGCAGCACTTTGTAATACTCGTTGCCGCGGACGGTTTCGCGGCCTTCGACGGTGAGCTTGGCCAGGCCGAAGCGAGGGCTGGCGCCTTTGTCCGAGACTTCGACGAGGTAGTTTTGCGCGAAGGTGTCGGTGAGGGGGAAGTAGTCTTCGGTTGTCTCTGAAGAGGATTTGGAGGGAGCGGCGGGGACGGGATTGGACGGGGGGTCGTTGGTGGTCTGGGGATCGGTGTTGGTGTGGGCTGGGAGCGCGGGCGGGAGTTCGGCGGGGTTTTCGCGGAGGGCGAAGATGGCGAGGGCGAGCGCGAAGAGCGCGGCGCATGCGGCCAGGAGGAGCTTTGGGTTGGTTCGCATTGGAGGGGTTTGAATATCGGATTGCCGATTGATGCGGCCGGGCGCGAGGTTTTTCAAGGGGGAGGGAAAAGCGTGCGGGGTTATATTGCGAGCGCATAGAGCATCTGCGAATAGAAGCTTCCAGTTGATGAGTCGCGCGTGAACGGCTCGGGGTCGTTGGCCCATGCATGTAAACTAAGGTGGTCGGTCCATCTCCGCTTCCCTTCGATTCAGTCGCTAAAGCTCCCGCAGGATGACCGACTTTTTGCCGGTTCGGAAACGACGCTAGCCGTCGCGAAATTCGCGCCAACAATTCCCACCCGAACCCAGGTTAGGAGAGCTATGCCACCGCAGGCGCGCTTGCGGAGACGGAATCAAATTCGGCAATCGCTCCAGCGTCTCACAAGTTCGCACCGAAATAGCAGGCGGACGATGGAATATGCACGCCCGTAGGCCGACATGTTTATAGTCGTGACCGGCTTCCCGCACGAGCCCCAGCGGGGCGACACATGCGGAAAATGTCGCTCCGCTGGAGGTCCCCTCTTTGCGCCGCGTTTACTATAAACATGACATTCCTAACGGAGCTGAAACGCCCGAGCGTTCTGGAATGAACTTCGGTGACACCACACCAGCTACGGGCGCCGCGCCGACGGTCCCTCCCCGCAACCTTGGACGGTCGCGCTACGGAATTCGCGCTTCGTGGGCGCTTATGGGATGGAGCGTTCGCGGATGCGGACGTCGGCGTAGGTGCCGAGGAGCAAATTGTCCGGCGCGAGCGGATCGAGCGCGAGCTTGCGGCCTGCGATGATGATGCTGCCGATTTGTTCCGCGACGATGCCGTAGTGGTCCCCGTCGCTCGGCGTGCCGGCGAAGCGTCCACCGATAACGAGGCTGCCGATCGCCGCCTTGATGTCGGCCGCAGTATCCGCCGCCGGAGGATTGTCATTATCGTTGCCGAAGAAGCCGTCAGAGCCCGACGAAAAACCTGCGCTGATGCTGCTGGCGATGAAGTCCCCGCCGATCGTGATCTTGCCGGCCGCGGTGTTCACGCTGGACACGAATCCCGTGAAACCTTCGCCGAGGAGAATCAAGCCGTTCACGACGCTGCCGCGGATCGCGAGATTGGCGACGGCGATCGAGTCGGCAGCACTGGAAGGCGCGCCAACGCCGCCGAATCCAATAATCGCGGGCGAGCCCTGCTGGCCGATCACGCCGCCCTTGATCGTCACCGTCTTTGCCTTGGTAAAATGGAGGAAGCCCGAGTTGCCGCCTGTGACTTCTCCGGCAAGCAGGCTCCCGCCGAGCGTGAATGCGCCGACGGTGCCGATGTTAACCGAGGCGGTATTATTGACGGAGCCACCCACGACCGAGCCGCCGATCGTCGCTTTGCCAGCGCTGTTTCCACTCACGAATCCCGACGCGAGCCCTTCACCGGCGATCACGGAACCGTTCACGGTGAGGCTGGTCACATCCCCAAAGGTAAAAGCGCCACTCGAAGCGCTGGCACCGACAATGGAACCGCCGATCTTAACCGTGATCACGTTGCCGATCGCCACCCTGCCCGAGAAGCCCGCGACAGGGCCGCCGACGATCGAACCGCCCAGCGTGAAACTGGCCGCCGGAGCGCCGGCATTGGCGACCGTAAGCAGGCCGGAATTGAACCCGGTGGAGCCTACCACCGAGCCCCCGACTTTCACCGAACCATTCTGCCCGGTGAAAAGAACGACGCCACTGACCACCCCGTCCCCGGCCACGATAGAGCCTCCGAGGGCGAAGGACTTCACGCCTTTCGCAACCTCCAGCCGCCCGGAAGAGTCCGCGTCGTTACCAAGCACGGAGCCGCCGATCGTAATCGCTCCGGATTTGCCGCTAATAGTAAGATTGCCGCCGTCGAGATCGCCTTTAATTTTCAAAAGGCCAAGGTCCCCCGTGATGACACTGAGGGGCGCGGAAATATCCGTGCCGCCGAGGGCGCGGCCAAGGCTGAGCACATCCAGGCTCTTTACGGCCGGGATCACCGTATCATTGGTCCCGGCGGTGATCCGCTCCAGGTTTCCGGCGATCTTCACCGCGCCGAGATCGATACCCGTGGCGTTCAAGTAGCCGATCTCCACTCGGGCGTCGCCTTCGCCCGCGGTTTTCTTCGCCGAGAAGGTAAGGTTCGCGCCCTTGAAAGTGGCATCCGCCGCGATCGTCATCGCCGTCAGTTCGCGGCGTGTGCCGTCGGCGCTTGTGAGCCACGAGAATTGCGAACTCTTCAGGGTGCCGGCGGTCGTTTTTACGGTGACGGTGTCGCCGTTGCCGTCGATGTAAGTGAACGACTTCCCATCAGGAAACGCGAGCGGCGCCAGGGGCTCCACGGCGATATCGAAAACGGCTGCCGCGCCATTGCCGACCGCGCCGAGGAGCGTGGCTGCGCCAGTGGCCAGGTTGAGCGTGTAGATGCGTTGTTCCGAGCTCACCACTCCCAGGTAAAACGCGGTGTTCCCTTCCAGCGTGGTGAGGATGTCCAGGCCCAGCCGGTCGCTGGTGCCGGAGGTGGTAATGACACTGACATCGACCACTTTCGTGGCGACCCCGCCATTGGGAGACGGCGCGGAGTTCAGGCCGCCGACGGTCATCAGATCGTCCGTGGAGAAATCGACGCCATACAGCGTGGTCGCGGTCGCGCCGACGTAGTTGTTCGAGTATGCCGCCGCGCTGAGGTTGCTTGCGCCAGTGATCGCGGTGTCGACGAAGGTGATTGCGCCGGAATTCGGATTTAAGCGGATATTCTCCTCATCCGCGTTCACGAGGCGGATGCGGTCCACGGTGGGGTTGAAATCGATGTCATAGCCCGATGCCGTCGTGAGCGTGGAGCTGAACGCGACGCCGATCGCTGTCGCCGCACCCGTCGTCGTATTGATGGTGTAGAGCTGCCCGGTGTACGGGCCCATCCCCGAGATCGCGACGCCGTAGAGCTCGCCATTAGCCGGCCGGAAATCGATCGCCTTGAGCAATTGTCCCGCTGCAAGGCCCGTGATGGGAATGACTGCGCTGATTGTGCCCGGCGAATCGGAGTCGAAGCTGAACAGGCCGTTGCTGTCGGTCAGCGCGAAGAGCTTCGCCGGCGCGATGCGTGTTTCGAGCAGTTCGACGATGCTGGGTGAGGCGGAGCGGACAAGACGCGTTTTCATAGGCTAGGTGTGTGGAAAAGGCGCGGCGAGGCTGCAGCGCGGGGGGGGCGATGGCGCCGCCGCGAACGCAGCGGACGTTGCATGTTGAGACGAGTCGCGCGCGCATCTCACGCGCTGCCCGCTTAGCAGAGCGCCGATTCAATGCAAAGCCTAGTTGCCCAAATTGCTATGCTGCACCGATGTGTGAGTTGGATAGCTCAATAGAGATCTAATTCGACACCATCGTAGTGACAGCGGCGAGCGGCGGCTGAGGTGCTCCACAACGACGACTTCGCGCGGCAACCTAAGAAGGCCCCGCTACGGAATTCGCGTCCCGTGTGGCTTTCGAAGAAACGGGTTGAAAACGTTCGCCGCTACGGGATCGGTTCGCCTTCCAGGACGACGAAGCCGGGAGACTGCTTGTAGATGTAAAAGCCTTCGCCTGCTTTGAGAGGTTGGAAGACAGCGCCCTGGAATGGAACAGTTTTGAGGCCGGCGGATGTCTGCGTTTTGATTCGGCCGGCGAAGATACCAGTGGTTCGGTTGATCGAAAGGGACAGGAGCGGCGCAGAGGGGACGAGACGCGCGCCGTTGACATTCACACTTGCAGTGTTGCCCGCCACGTTATCCACGCCGGCGACTTGGACGGTGCCGGCCTGGTCGTTCCCGAAATCGAGAGCGACGCTGCCGCGAGCCGCAGGCGTGAAGGAGAAGGCGTAGACGAAGGCACCGATGCCAAAGCCGTTGGGGAATGCCGATTTCGCCACGGGCGGACGAATCCAGCGCCCGTTACCAGCATAGGTGTAGGATTCTCCCTGCTCTTCGGTGATTATGCTGGCGAAGGCGCCACCTTTGATGGGCTCGCAAAAGATGGGGATTTGGCCGAGAACGCCTTGCCGGTTCAGGGTGGACCCAAATGCGAGCGGGGTGCCGTCGCTAAGCTTGCCTGCGCCGAGGACGATCCCCGTGGGGAAGACTTTCATGAAGGCAAACCCGGGTCCGCGGGGATTGAGCTCCGGCGTGCTGATGCCGACGGTGAATCCCTGGGTGGCACTAGGCGCGAGGTAATGAAGCGGGCCGAGATTCCCGGACCAGATCTCTTTGCCAAAGAGCAAGGCGGTGAGCCCATCGCCCTCGGGGGCACGCGCGAGGAAGATCACGGCTTTGCCCTGCTTGGGGATGTTGACGACGGCGAGGCCGACGCCGTCTTGATCGAAGAAGCCGCGCACGGTGAGGCGTTTTTTCTGGGTGAAAAGTTTCCCCGTGAAGACGCCGGTGTCGCTCACATTGAGAATTAGCTGCCCGCGCGGGAGGTCGCGGTTGCTCTCGAGCGAGGGGTCGCGAAACAAGACGCCATTGTAAACGCCGGGCTGCCAGGGAGCCGGAACGGCATCATCGGAAACCACGACCTGGGCAGTGCTATAAAGCCCGCTCGGGTCGGTGATGCGGTAGGTAAAGCTGTCGTAGTCGGTATAGACACCGGAAGTCGGCGCGTAGGTGATCGTGCCATCGGGTTGCACGGTGGCGGTGCCGGATTCGGGCAGTTCGTCCAACGTGACGGTCAGCACGTCGTCATCGGGATCGAAGTCGTTGGCGAGGACGTTCACATTCACCGCGCTGCCGGAGCTGAATGCGAAATCGGCGGTGGCGACGGGCGGACGATTCACCGCCGGCGGCGGCAGGTTGAGATCGACGCGGAAAATCGTGCCCTTGTCGCTCGCGCCGCCCTCGGAAGTCGTGCCGTAAAGGTGTCCATCATCGGCCTGCACGAGCCCGCCCTTGGGATAGGCGCCGTTGGTCTTGGTGAAGTTGTGAATGATCTTGTAGCCGCTACCGTCGGTATTGATCCGGAAGATCGCGCCATACAGGGCGGAGCCGCCATTGGACGACGTGCCGTAGAGTTTGCCGTCGCTTGCGAGCAGGAGTTCGCTGGTGGGCACGTGGTCGTCTACATCGTGAAGAACGGTGTATTCGCCCGCGGCGGAGATGCGGAAAATCACGCCATTGCCGTTCACGCCGCCCGAGGTCGCGGTGCCATAGAAGAAGCCGTTTGCCTCCACGAGGCCGCCGAGAGGGGCGACTCCGGTGGGGTAATCGAAATCGTGGAGAACGGTGAAGCCGGTGCCGCCGGGAGCGATGCGGAAGATCGTGCCCTGGCGGCCGGGCGTAGTGTCGACGAAGTTCGTGCCCAGGGTGACGCCGTAGAGATTCTGATCGCTACCGCGAATTATGCTTTGCGGGGCGATGCCTTGATCCGTGCTGGTGAACTGGAACACCGCAGTCGGAGTTTCGGGACCCAGCGGCACGCGCCAAATCCCGCCGGGACTGCTGCCAAGGACGTGCAGCACTCCCGTTTCCCCAGAGACGAGGGAAAGCGGACGCATGGGCGTTGACCCAAAACCGGGAAGAGCGAAGATTTTGCTGAGGGCGTTGCCTTCCGCGAGCGTTCCGGCGGGGTCGAGCTTGTAAACGGTGCCAAGGGGATCCCCGGCCGTTCCGGTCCCAGCCGAGGTGACGCCGTAGAGGAATCCATCTCCGAGATTCACGAGACGGGCTTTCGGCGCGCTGCCGGTGTCCGCCGCGACGAAGTTGCCGAGGTGCGTGAAGGTGCCGCCGGTGGAATACCTGAAGGCAGTGCCAGCGCCATTCCCACCCTCGGACGCGGTGCCATACAAATTGCGATCCGCGCCGATGGTAAGAGTTCCCCAAGGCCGGAAACCGTCGGAACCGTTGGCTTGGAAGGTATGAACCGTTTGGAACGTCTGCGCGTAGGCGGAGGTTGCGGCTGCTGCAGCGATGAGGAAAGCAGCCACGGGGGCCAATAGGTTTTTCATTTAGGCATGGCGGAAGATCATTTGGGTAACGGAGATGCAATCTTAATTACTATAATGAGGATCGGGCCGGCACAGGGGTCGATGCATAAGAAACCCGCAGATTGCAGAAACTTTCGAGAATCGATTCGTGCAAATTTGGGGCGCGACACTTATCCCCCTACGCGCAAGCCGTGACTCGATTCCTCCTTGGTTCACTCACTACTTTGTTCAAAGCGGGTGCTTTGACAGTAGATCGCTCCCATGTGGGCGTCAGCTTGACCGATGGCCCAGTGGTGAGATTCCACCTCGGCTTTGCCGGGCTCGAAGGCGTGCAAACTCTTAGAAGCTGATATGGCAAATTCCAGACCTCCAGGTCCGCTTTCCCAAGCGGAACGGCCCATGAGAATCGACGACGGAACCCTGTGCTTATGGGCGTCCCAAATCCCCGGTATCGTTCAGGGCGTCCGCCGCCAGGTTTCGGAAATCGCGCGCCGGGTGGCAAACGTGAGGACGGCCATTCTCGAAGGAGTGCGGGACCATGCATACGATGAGACGGTCGCGATGCTCGGGGAAGATCTGGAGGCCATCCTCGAGGGCCTTTGGCCTGCCTTTGAAGACGTGGTCAAGATTTACGCCGCGGGCATTGGCGCGGGCGCGGCCATCGGCGGCGCGGCCGGCGCATTTGCGGGAGGAGTGGGCGCCGTTCCAGGTGCCGTAGCGGGAGCCAAGGTGGGAGCCGATCTTGCCTCCGCATTGCTCCTCTTCCTGGGGCTGAAGTTCCTATTGGAATATGTGCTCGAGCATTTGGAAACCGCTACCGGGCATTTTCAGCGCGGCTACACGCTCGCCTGGCAGGCGGAAGGAAGCACGCCGCCCTCGCAGGCGTCGATGGAGTTTGCGAAGGGGACGGCGGTGCTGTGCAGCCTGGTGGTGGAAGCGGCGGGTGCTTACGTGATCAAGCATGGGCTGACGCGCGGGATGGCGAAGCTAAGCGAAACCCGAATGGGCCGATCATTGTCGCCCTATGCAGAGGTGCAATTTTGGAGGAATATCCTGGGAGTGACAGACGCGCCGGTGCCTCGAAAGGGAATCCGAACGTCGCTGAATTTCGTGAAAAAGCACTTCCGAATTGCAAAGGATAGAGACGTCCTCGGCAGGATTGATGGCGCGGACTATTCCAAGCCAATCACGGTGCTGAAATCGACGGATCCGGGTGCGCCGAAGGAGTTCGTGGCATATCGTCTCTTCAAGATCGACAAACAGGGAAACGTTCAGCCGGTCGGGCTCAAGGATGTCAGCAAAAATATTCTGAAGGATAGCCCGAAGGATCTTGCGACGAAGATTAAACTCGAGAAGCCCGAGTGGAGCGTGTCCGAAAAAGAATCATTCCACGGCGAGTTCTATACCGACGTGGGCAATTATGTGGACCGGCTGGGGATTGATCGGATGGCCAAAGCCAAGCTGAGCGAGCATGTGCTCGGAGAGGAAACTTACTTCAAAGCCTGGGTGCGCTACCGCGTGAAAGGGAAATATGATGCGCTGAAATCCTACACGCGTGGCGTGAGAGATCATTACACAAATCTCCCGGTGCCGGGTGGCGCGACCCAGTATGTCATCCCGAAATCGTGGGAAGCGCTTGAAATCGTGGACACCGGAGCACGCTCGACCGGAGGGGGCGCGGCATTGCCGAAGCCAAATATCTCGCCAGTGAAGACAGGCGGAGGAAAGTAAAACGAGACACTCGAACGCTTCCCATCGCGCGCAAAAAAAGTGACAGCGGCGGTCCTCCACTGAAGTGCAATACATTGGAAGCATGAGCGGTTGCTGAAGTCCCGCACCGCGCGGCTACTTGCATTCCAGTCGCCCGGCGGGGCGCGGCAGTCACCTCACTCATATGCCGATAACGGCGTTTTTACCGAAACGCGCGCTGGCAGGTCTTTGATGTACTTGGCGGGTTCCCGAATTGCTACCGGCAATGCCACCCATGGCCATCAACCTCACCCCGATTAACGGAACGACCGGCAACGACATCCTCAACGGCACGCTGGACGATGACATTTTCAACAGCATCTATCCCCTTCCGATCAGCCCTGGCGGCGGCGGTGAGGACAAGATGATCGGCAAGGACGGGAATGACACGTATTACGTCAATTCGCTGAAGGATATCGTGGTCGAGGCCAAGGCGCCCACGACCGGGCCCAACCTTCCCGGCATCGACACGGTCATCGCATCGATCTCCTACAAGCTGACGGCGAACGTCGAGAAACTCATCCTCGCGGGAAGCGGCAATCTCATCGGCACGGGCAACGACCTGGTGAACGAGATCACTGGGAATGCGAAGAACAACATCCTCGATGGCGGAAAGAACGCCGACCTGCTCTTCGGCGGCGCGGGCGATGACATCTACGTTTTCGACAATCTCGGCGACGTGGCGGACGAGAAGGTGGAAGGCGCGGATGCCGGCGGTAACGACACGATCAAGAGCAGCGTCTTTTCGGCAACGTTCTTCTCGGACGCCAGCCAGCACGAGTTCATCGAAAACTTCACCTACACCGGCAAACTGGCGTGGACGTTCGTCGGGAACGAATTCAACAACCGCATCGTCGGCAGCGTCGGAATCGACACGCTATCCGGCGGCGACGGCAGCGACTGGCTCGACGGTGGCAAGAACGCCGACGTGCTCACCGGGGGCAATGGCAACGACACGTTTGTCATCGATAATAAAGGCGACCGCGTCATCGAAGACATTCTGGCGCCCGAGGCCGGCGCGCACGACTTGGTGCGCTCGATCATC